>CAMDQN010000075.1 GCA_945905925.1 Singulisphaera sp. GP187 | reverse complement strand
TTGATCACCTCGGACAGCGTGGCTCGCTCCGCATCCGTGAGCCGAACGATATACTTCTTCTGCATGGCCGAACCTCCGGGGTACGACCATCATCCCGAAAACATGAGATCACGAACACCCTAATTCGTTAACATGACGTTGCACTAGTTTAGTCCGGGCGCGTGTTCTCGGTATCATCTCTGGGCGGTCACGTCACGCCCGGAGGGTTACCATGCGAACCAGTCTCGCGCTCCTTGCGATTCTGTCAGCACTCGCTGAAACGTCACACGATCGCGGTGACCGAGGCCGTCGAGGGCGTGATCTGGTCGAAACCCGATGACCTGCCGTTCGGCGGCGCGGTGCCGGCGCTGGGCGAGAAGGGTTGGGACCACACGCCGGCGATTGTCTTCGACGGGAGCGTGTTCATGTGCCCGACGAAACTCAAGGCTGACCGGTTCTGGCCGTCCGTCGCGATCAACGGCGGCGAGGTAGCCGAAGACCTCGACGACGATCACCGACGACGTCCGCCACTTGGCGGGCAGCCGGTCGCGCAACCACCGAAGTGAGATAGAAACAATAAAGCGCCGCAGGGTTGCGACGCTGCGGCTTGATGCCCAACTTCTGTTTTCTGCCCTCTGTCCTCTGTCTTCGTCAGCCTTCTTCGCTCTTGAACTCTTCTCTCTTGATGCCGTATTGCGCGATCTTGTCTGTGATGCTGCGGCGTGACAGCCCGGTGATCTTCGCGCACTTGCCGACGTGACCACGCGAGCGTTTCAACGCGCGTCGGATGTATCGCTCCTCGAACGCCGCGACCAGTTCCGCCAGTTGATCCGGGAGGTTGCGGTTCAGGTCCACCTGGAACGGGTGCTTGCCGCCCTCCGCCTTGCGACCCACCTCCGGTGGTAAGTCTTTCGTGCGGATGATCCCGTCTCGGGCCGTCACGCACGCTCGCTCGATCGCGTTTTCGAGTTGTCGCACGTTCCCGGGCCACGCGCACTTCGTCAGCAACGTCATCGCCTCCGGGCTGACGATCGCGGGTTTCTGGTTGTGCCGGGCTAACTTGGTGCAGAAGTGTGACACCAAAACCGGAATGTCCTCGATGCGATCGCGCAGTGGCGGCAGGTCGAGGCGTACCACGTTGAGCCGGTAGTACAGGTCTTCGCGGAACTTCCCGTCCTGCACCAGCTTTTCCATGTCCTGGTGCGTCGCCGCGACCACGCGGACGTCCACCTCGATCGGTTCCGTTCCGCCGACCCGCTCGAACCGGCGTTCCTGGAGCACGCGAAGCAACTTGATCTGCATCGACATTGGCACGTCGCCGATCTCGTCGAGAAACAGCGTGCCTTTGTCCGCGAGTTCGAACCGCCCGATACGCTTGCGGTCGGCCCCGGTGTAGGAACCTTTCTCGTGCCCAAACAGTTCGCTCTCCAGCAGGTTCTCGTTGAGCGCGCCGCAGTTCACCGCGACGAACTCCCCGGGCCGGCGCGCGCCCGACGCCTGATGAATCGCGCGAGCGATCTGCTCCTTGCCGCTCCCGGTTTCGCCGCGGATAAGCACCGTCGAACTGGTCTCGGCGATGTTGCCGATTAGCTCGAACATGTCATACATCTTCGGGCTTCGGCTGAGCACGTTCTGGAACGTGTGCTGGTCATAGAGTTGGCGCCGGAGCGCGGATACCTCGTCTTGAAGTGTCCGTTCGCGCAGCGCGCGCTGAACGATGAGTTGAAGGTGCTGCGGGTCCGGCGGCTTCGTGAGGAAGTCGTAGACTCCCATTCGCATCGCTTCAACGGCGTCCTTCACGTTCCCGTGCCCGGTCGTCACGATCACGGTGACGGGGATCTTTTCCGCCTGGATCGCCTCGATGAGTTTCATTCCACCGACCTTCGGCATTCTCAGGTCGGTAATGACCAGGCTGTACGGTTTAGTGCGGAGGAGCGAGAGACCCGCGGCGCCGTCTTCGGCGGTATCGACCTCCAGTTTGAGCCCCAACTGGAGCAGTTCCTGGAGCGAGGCGCGCGTGTCCGCCAGGTCTTCAACGATGAGGACGCGTTGGACCGCGGCGATTGGCACGGAAGGTGCAGCGGCCGTGTCATTAACCATGCGCTGAATTCCTGCGTAGTTTGCCAGTGTGTATTCTACCCCCGGACCGATTCCGAGGGAACAACCCACTCCTCGCCCCACCCAGGTAAGGTCATGCTCGAGGTTCTGACCAGCCTATTCGATTCAACGGGATTCACCCGCCGCGCGGAGTGCGGGACCGGCTGGACCTCCGGCCTGATCTGGCTGCACGCGACCAGTGACCTGCTCATCTGGCTGGCGTATCTCTCGATCCCGTTGGTACTCCTGTACTTCACGCGGCGCCGCGACCTGCCGTTCCCGCAACTGTTCATCTTGTTCGCGCTGTTCATCCTCGCGTGCGGCACGACGCACCTCCTCGACGCGCTGCTGTTCCAATACCCGGTGTACCGATTCGCGGGGCTAATGAAGGCGGTGACGGCGGTGGTGTCCTGGGTAACCGTGTTCGCGCTCATCCAAGTCACCCCGCGCGTGATGACCCTGGTCAGCGAGGCGGAGCGGACCGGGACTGGAACCCAACCGCACCACCCGCTAACGGGCGCCGGGCAAGCGACGCCGATGCACAACTACATCATCGCTATCTTGGTCGGCGTTCTCGCGATTCTCGTGCGCGCGACCCTCAATCCACTCCTCACAGACGATCACATCTTCGTCGTGGCCCTGCTGGGGGTCGTGTACGTGAGCTGGCGGTACGGGTTCCGACCGGGGCTGGTTACGCTGGTGATCAGCGTGGGCGGGTACTCGTATTTCTTCGTGTCACCGCGGAACACGTTTTATGTGGAAGGACTCGGGAACCAGTTGGCGATCGCGCTGTTCTTCTTCTGCGGCGTGGCGTGTGCCGCGCTGGGGGAGTCGCAACAGGTGGCGCAGCGGCGGGCGAAGGCGGCACTGGCTTCGGCGCTCGCCCGACAAGAGGAGCTGGAATCCGAGGTGACCCGGCGGCGAGTAGTGGAGGCCGCTCTGCGCCAGCGTGAAGGGGAACTGACCACCGCGCAGAACCAGACCGCCGAGGCGCTGGCACGGCTCGACGCGTTCATCGATAACGCGCCGGTCGGCATTGTGTTCTTCGACCAGAACCTCAAGTACGAGCGCATCAACGCGTTCCTCGCGACGGCCAACGGGAAGCCGGAGTCCGAGCACCTCGGGCGCGCACTGACAGAGATGTTCCCCGATTGCCCGCCCGAACTGGTGTCCGCGTATAGCCGGATCGCAAAGGGTGAGGCGGGCGTGTACTCGGGCACCCAACACCAATCCGATTCAAACACAGGCCAGTCGCGCGCGTGGCAGGTGACCGCGTTCCCGGTGCGTCGTCCCGATGGCCGGGCGCTCGGTGCCGGTGTGGTGGCCTACGACATCACCGAACGACTGAAAGCGGAGCAGGAACTTCAGCGCAGCGAGCGGAACCTTGCGGACTTCTTCGAGAACGCCAACGTGGGCCTGCACTGGGTCGATACCAGGAGCGTGATCGTGCGGGCGAACCGGGCCGAATTGGAGCTCCTCGGGTACGCCCGGGATGAGTACGTGGGGCACAAGATCGAAGAGTTCCACGAGAGCCGGGAAACGATCTGCGAGATCCTGGCCCGGCTCCGGCGGGGCGAGCGTCTGGACAACTACCCGGCCCGGCTCCGGTGCAAGGACCAAACCACGCGCGACGTGCTGATCTCGTCGAGCGCGCTGGTAGACGACGGCAAGTTCGTCCATTCCCGGTGCTTCACGCGCGACATCACGGAACAGAAGCGTGCGGCCGACGAACTGGCGGAGAAGGCCCGCGCGACCGCGCTCCGGGCAGACGTGGCTTCGGTCCTGGCCGCAGCCCGTGAAACGAACGTTGCTCTCCAGACGTGCGCGGAAACGCTGGTGCGATCGCTCGGGGCCGCGTTCGCGCGCGTCTGGACGACCGACGCGACCGGCGAGTGGCTCGAACTCCAGGCCAGCGCCGGGATGTACACGCACCTGTACGGCCCCCACAGTCGCGTGCGAGTGGGTGAGTTCAAGATTGGTCGGATCGCCCAGACGGGAACTGCGCACATGACGAACGACATCCCGAACGACCTGAACGTGAGTGATCCGACCTGGGCCACGCACGAAAGAATGCAGTCGTTCGTTGGCTACCCGTTGGTCGTGGAGGATCGCGTTCTCGGGGTGCTGGCGCTGTTCTCGCGGGTGAAAATGTCCGACACGCTCATGGCCGACCTCGGCCCTGTCGCCGCGAGCGTCGCGCAGTACATCGACCGGCGCCGAACCAGTGGCGCGCTCAACGAGAGCGAGGAGCGGTTTCACACGATGGCCGACAGCGCGCCCGCGCTCATCTGGCTGTCGGAACCGGATCAGCGGCGGACCTACTTCAACAAGACGTGGCTGGAGTTTACCGGTCACTCGATGGCGCAGTCGCTCGGGTTCGGGTGGGTCGACGATATCCACCCCGATGACCTCGCGCTCTACCTGGAAACGTACGCGCGCGCGACCGAACGGCGCGTGCCGTTCGAGCTGGAGTACCGACTGCGCCGGCACGACGGCGCATCCCGGTGGGTGCTGGCCCGCGGCACCCCGCGCGTCACGGCGACCGGCACGTTCGTGGGGTTCGTCGGGTTGTGTCTGGATGTCACCGACCGGCGCGATGCGGAAACGGCCGTGCGCCGGAGCGAAGATCGCTACCGGATGCTGACCGAGGCGGTCCCGCAGATCGTGTGGACTGCGGACCCGCGCGGCGAGGTGACCTTCTTCAACCACCGCTGGACCGAGTACACCGGGACGAAACTGGAGTCCGGGCGCGAGACCGGATGGGCGGCCGAGTTGCTCCACCCAGAGGACGCTGACCAGTTCCGCACCGGGTGGCAACTCGCCGTCGCGCAACAGGCCGACAGGTTCTCGCAGGAGCTCCGCCTGCGTCGCGCCGCGGATGGCGAGTTCCGCTGGTTCCTGTCCGCCGCCGTACCCGTGCGCAACGCGAACGGGACCGTCGACGAGTGGGTCGGAACGCTCACCGACATAGACGACCAAAAGCGCCAGACCGCGGTTCTGGCGCGCATGGTGCGAGACCGGACGGCGGCGTTGGAGAAGGTGAACGCGACCCTGGTCAATGAGGTCGCTGTTCGCAAGGAAGCCGAGGAGAAGGTCCGGGATGTGGCGTTCGAGTTGGAGCGCAGCAACGGCGAACTGGAGAAGTTCGCGTACATCGCCTCGCACGACCTTCAAGAGCCGTTGCGAAAGATTCAGGCGTTCGGGGACCGGCTCGCAACCACATGTCGCGACGAACTCCCAGACAAGGGAAAAGAGTACGTCGATCGCATGTTGGCCGCCGCCGATCGGATGCGCCGACTCATCGACGACCTACTTTCGTTCTCACGTGTCACCTCGCACCCGCGCCCGTTCAAGCGGATCGATTTGACGGAACTGGTTAACGAGGTAGTTTCAGATCTGGACGTGCCAATCAGTCAGGCGAACGCGACGGTAGTGGTCGGTTCGCTGCCCCGGATCGACGCCGACACAACGCAAATGCGACAGTTGTTTCAGAACCTGATCGCCAATGCGGTAAAATTTCAGAGACTGGGCGTGCCGCCGGTTGTGGAGATCGCCGGCGAGTTCGTGACCCCAACACCGTCCGAGCCGGACGCGGGCGAAGGCCCATCGGAGTTTCGCGTCACGGTGCGGGACAACGGGATCGGGTTCGACGAGAAGTACCGAGAACGAATTTTCGAGGTGTTTCAGCGACTCCACGGGCGGAACGAGTACGAAGGGACCGGGGTCGGGCTGGCCACCTGCCGCAAGATCGCGGAGTGGCACGGCGGGACCATCACGGCCCACAGCCGGGAAGGGGAAGGCGCCACGTTTGTGGTCATCCTCCCGGTTCGACAACATAACTCGCGCGTGGGTGACGACGACGATGACGCAACGGAGCAAGCCGATCACGATTCTGATGGCCGATGACGACCCCGACGACCGGCAATCAACCCGAGAAGCGTTCGAGGAGAACCGTTTGGCGAACGAATTGCGGTTCGTCGAGGACGGCGAGGAACTGCTCGACTATCTCAACCAGCGCGGGAGATACGCCACGGAGGGTTCCGCCCCACGCCCGGGGCTGATCCTCCTCGACCTGAACATGCCGCGCAAGGACGGGCGCGAGGCGCTCCAAGAGATTAAAGCCGACCCACGCCTGCGTAACATCCGCGTTGTCGTGATGACGACCTCCAAAGCCAAGGAGGATGTTCTGCGGAGTTACGACCTGTCAGCCACGTCGTACATCACGAAGCCGGTCACGTTCGACCGACTGGTCGATGTCGTTCGGACGCTGGGCAAGTACTGGCTCGAAATCGTGGAGCTTCCCCCCGATGAGCACGGACCCCAAGGTTGAACGCGAACCGGTCGCCCCGTTGCTAGTGCTGTTGATCGACGACGACGAGGACGACCGGTTCCTCACCGCCGAACGCCTCGGGGACGTTCCCGGCAAGCCCTACACGCTGGACTGGACGCCGTACTACTCGGAGGGGCTGGAAGCGATCTGCGCGGGCAGCCACGACGCGTACCTACTGGACTTTCGGCTCGGCAAGCAGACCGGCATCGAGTTGCTCCGGGAGGCCCGCGCCCGCGGGCGATCGGCGCCGGTCATCCTCTTTACCAGTCAGGGACAATCGCGCACGGACCTGGAGGCGCTCGACGCCGGCGCCGACGACTACCTCGAAAAAGCCGGACTCACCTCGGCGCTGCTCGATCGCGCGATCCGGTACGCGGTGGCGCAGTCACGCGAGTCCGCCGAGTTGGAGCGGAAAGTGCGCGAACGGACCAATGAACTGGCTCAAGCGAACGCTGCGTTGCGCGACGCCGACCGCCGTAAGGACGAGTTCCTAGCGATTCTCGCGCACGAACTGCGCAACCCGCTCACACCGATCATGAATGCGCTCGAAATCCTGCGACTCGCCAACGACACCGGCGAACCGGTCCGGCGTCAGCGCGAGCGCATGGAGCGCCAGGTCGCGCAACTCAAGCGCCTGGTCGAAGACCTGCTCGACGTGTCCCGAATCACGACCGGCAAGTTGCGCCTGACCCTCGAACCGCTGACCATTCAGGACGTCATGGAGTCCGTTCTCGACATGAGCCGGTCGCAGTTCGAGAAGGTCCAGTTAGAACTGATCGTGGACATTCCCACCCAACCGGTTCGGCTGGAGGGCGACTGCGTCCGGCTGACGCAGGTGTTTTGCAACGTGTTGAACAACGCGGCCAAGTTCACCGAACCGGGCGGCCGGGTGTGGCTCACTGTTGTTCCCTCGGGCAACCGTGTCACGGTCACGATTCGCGACACGGGGGTCGGGATTTCCGCCAACGCGCTGCCGCAAATCTTCGCGCTGTTCACGCAGGTCGATCGCACGCTGCACCGGTCCCAGACCGGTTTGGGTATTGGGCTGGCGCTGGTACGCCGGCTCGTGGAGATGCACGGCGGCACGGTTTCCGCACACAGTGACGGGCCGGGGACCGGGGCGACGTTCACGATCCACCTTCCCGTCACGCGAACTTGAGTAGGTGCCGCTTGCCGAGCGGCACGGCTGCACAACGCGTTTCGCAGAGCGGAAGTCCGTCTCGCTTGAACGCGGGTTATCGCATGCCGCTCGGCAAGCGGCACCTACTTCCGATCCGCGCACGCCGGTTCTCCTTTCACGGCAGCGAATTGCCGCGCGCCGCAACACCTTCCTTGAGTCTGTCCGGAGCGTGCCATTGCGATTCGCACACGGAAGGGGAGTCTCCCAGGGCTTTGGACTGGCACCGGGCACTCGTCGCGCTGGCCGTCATGGTCGTCTGCACCGCGCTCGTGACCATGTTCTTCTGGGCGTTCGATCTTCATCCCGGTCACGCGCGCGATCTTCACTTGCGTTCGACCTGATGCCCGTCGTCCACCGATTGCAGCGACGCGGACTGGGACGAACCACGGCCGTCATCGCGACGGTCGGACTCGTGGTGTTCGGCAGTGTCGGAATCGGTGCGATTATTACGCACCAAGTCACGCAGTTCGCCAGTACGCTCCCGGATCGCAAGTAGACGATCCAGCAGAAACTCATCACGGCCAAAACCGAACTGGTTGGCACGCCGGGTGCATCACTAAAAATGTCTTCGCGCGGCACCGGTTTCGCTCGGACTTCAAACTCTTGGAGACGCATCATGGCCGATCTCAAGGAGCGCATGAAGAACGGGATTGATAACGTCGCCGAGAAAGCCACGAACGCGACCGCAGCGCGGCCAATGCCGCTCAAGGCGCGAAGCATGGAGGGTACGGCATGGTGGATCGCGTCAAGGACAACGCGCAGGATCTGATGAGCCTCGCCGGTGACGTGGCCGGCCACGCCCGAGAGAAGGTTCAGGAGTGGGCGGGCGAGGCCCGCGAAGTCGCCGAACACGCGGGCGACAAGGCACAGAAATGGGCCTGTGACGCCTACGAGGCCACGACCAACTCGTTCGGCGACTTCGGCCGGGAGGTGACGAGCCTCGTTCGCAAGCATCCGCTCCCGGCCCTGCTCATCGGGTTCGGCGTCGGCCTGCTGATCGGCCGAACCGCCCGCACGAGCTGAGGCAGTTCGTGAAAATAGTCTCCCGCCGCGGTGCGTCTTGTTGTGGTGCAGGCGTCCCGCCTGTAGCTTTTTCAAGAAGCAGGCGGGACGCCTGCACCACAACAAGGCAAGCGGTCGATCAACTTCTCGCTACTGCTCAACATCACCGTGACGCCCGCGAAGGACGCCCCAGTTGGCGACCACGATGTCACGATCACCAGCACTCCCGATGGTGGCGGTGAAGCGACGACCGGCACCTTCACAGTCAAAGTGACCGAGAACAAGTGACCTGGTCCTCGTGGCCGTCCAAAGCCCGTCGGGGATTCCGCCGGTGGGCAATTCTGTTGTGAGGAATACTGATGAGCACCGCGACTTACGAACCGATGACCTGCGATTTCGACGCTCTGAACGCCCTCCTGTGTGGCGAACTCTCAGCAGTCGAAACATACACCCAGGCGATGGGGAGGTTCGACGACCAGGCGCTGATCGCCGACCTCCAGAAGATCCGCGACGAACACAGCCGGTCAGTGCGCGAACTGCGCGACCATGTGATCATGTTCGGGGGGGTTCCCGCGGAAAGCCCGGGTCCGTGGGGCGCGTTCACCGCTGCCGTGATCGCGACCGCGCTCGGTCCCGCGACTGTACTCGCCGCGCTGCGCCAGGGCGAGGAGCACGGGCGCAGCGCGTACGAGGAATCGCTCAACAACGACGACATCCACCCGGAATGTCACCGTATGATCCGCACCGACCTGCTCTACGCGTGCATCAGGCACGTAGAGGTACTCAACCAACTGCTCGGCGGGAGCCACCACTGACTCGTCACTTGCGAGCCGCCGGGCACCAACCCCGGCGGCTCACTCGTCGGTGTTCGCCGAACGAAAGGAATTCCACCGTGTCTTCCCTTACGTTCCTGACGAACGAGCCCCTGACCAAACCCGGACCGGGTCTCATCGGGGTCGCGGTGATCGTCGGCGCGTCCGCGCTGGTCGCCGCTTTGGGCGGGCTGATTACCGCACCGGCTGTGGACGGTTGGTATCGCGGTCTGTCGAAGCCCGCATGGACCCCACCCGACTGGGTGTTCGGCCCGGTGTGGGCAGTGCTTTCCGCGACTATGGCGGTCGCGGCTTCGATCGTTTGGCTCGCACGCGATTGCGATGACGTGTCCTATCCGTTGAGCGCGTTCGGAACGCAACTCGTGCTGAACTTCGCGTGGATGGTGTGTTTCTTCGGATTGAAAAGCCCGCTCCTCGGGTTTCTGGAGGTGTGTCTGCTGTGGGTAATAGTCTCGGTGACAGTGGCGGAGTTCTTCCTGGTGTCGCGCGCGGCCGGGCTGCTCGCGCTGCCGTACTGGTTGTGGGTCACGTTCACTGCATCCCTGAACGCCGCGATCGTAATCCTCGGCGGTTAAGAACTGCGGATGCCGATTCAACGCCAAAGGCCCGCTCGATGCGTCGAGCGGGCCTTCGGTTTTTTCGTGTCACCCTTTCCCTATCGCGGGGCGACCAATTCTTGCTCCGCACGGAGCCAAAACTCGACGCCATCGCTCTCGGGATGCCCGGCCTGTTCCCAGAGGAAGAACGCACGCGCGCGGATCGCGTCGTGGCCGGTTTCAGCGGGTTGGAGCGTGACCGCGTTCGTGGTGTCCGCGGACGTGCCGCGGCTGGTGGCGGGCGCGTGGGCAGTTGTGGTACGCGGAGTCGTCGAAGTCTTCCCGGCCATGTGATTCTCCAGAGTGTGAGAGGAGCGGCGCGGAAACGGTGTCGGACCCGGAGTTCGGGACACGCTCATTCTACTCGCCGGATCGGCTTTTCGCGCGACATGATTGGGAACTTCTCTGCGCTCGCGGACCCATCGCAGGCGAACACATGCCGCTGGAAACCGGCCGAACACGGTGATTTCGTGCCGTCGAAGGTGAGCGTCTCGGTGAATTGGCACGCGGTCTGCATTAACCTCTTTCACTCGTCGCGGGGCGGGATGACCGAACAACCTGCCGGACGTGTGATCCGGCAGCCAACATAAAGATCGCACCGTTCATGTCAGCCTGTCACGTACGACGAGTCGTGGCAGTTCACATACGCCCGAACCGATTTACAATCTGGAGGGCTTCCCATGCACCGCCTGTCGCTAGTGTACCTGATCGTTGCGCTGCTCGCCGCCCTGTTCGGCTTCGGGGTCATCGAAGGCTACTCGTTCTTCACCGCGAAGATACTGTTCTTCGTGTTCTTGATGATGTTCGTCGTCTCCCTCGTTATGGGGGACCGGACCACCAAAGATGTCATCTAGCAACGCCCAAGCGTTGCACGCGGCGACCCACCCAAGTGGTTTGGGGGATCGCCGCGTTTCCACACGCGGCACGGGTCTTGCGTAACAGGTCGTCACGAGGGAGAAGAGACGACGAAAGCGACGCCGCGCGACATCTGGTTTTTGCTCTGAGATTATGGAAAGCAGTTCGTTAAGGATAAAGCTCCGCAGTGCGGCGATCGCGTACTCAACCGCGTTGTCGCCGCTGCTGCTCGCGATCGCGAGGCTGGTATTCGGCTAGCAGGCCGCGCGCGGCGAGATCGTCGATCAGTTCCGCGAAACGATCAGCGTCGAAGTTTCGAGCTTCGTCGAACAACTCGCGCTGAACAGTTCGTCGCAGTCTCACGGGATCGTCGCCGCGGTGATCGCTGCGGTCTCGCTGTTCTACGGCGCGTCGCACGCCGAACGGCATGCGCCTGAAATGGGAAGCGACACGGTGAAGCCGGCAACGGTCGCCGTGAGCGAAACGATGAAGGATGCATTCGACATCACCGCGCACGTGCGGAAGAATCCATGGGCGGCGGTCGGCATCTCGGCGCTGCTCGGCGGCATCGTCGGGTGCCTGACGGCCTCGCCGTGAGCCGTCGTTCAGCGCGAGCGATGCTGCATCACCGCCGAGTCCGACACCGGCTCCCGCGGCGCCGGCGGGGATCGTGGACGGGTTCATGAGCACGATCAGCGACAAGTTGAAGGAGCTGACCGAAACCGCGATCAACTCCGTCACGGCGTCGGTGAAGTCGAACATCGAAACCGGCGGACCGCGGTTGGTGGACGAAGCCACCCCGACCCTGACCAGTGCCACGGCGTCGACGCGTCGACGCTGGCGTCGCGGTCCGACGCCCGTCGCACTCAGTGTTAACGTGGGCGAGCATTCGTCAACTGCGGAAGGGCCGGGAGTCCGGAACTCTGGCCCGACTGCGAGGACTGGAAATGGAGGGCACCGTGCGTACAGTCGGAATCATACTTGTTGCCCTCGGGTCAATCTCGCTTGGGTGGCAGGGGTTCAGTTGCGTAACGACCGAGAAGCGCGGGGACGATTCAGATCCGGTGAGGTACGAAAAGGAACATACGGTTTGGGTACCGCCGCTCGTCGGCGGGATCGCGGTCGTGAGCGGCCTGATCCTGCTGGCGAGCAACGGTCGCCACGAGGACACGTAAACACTCAGACAATTCGCTCGTGGCCTTCCGTCTGGCGTCCGGTAGTGGCGTTCGGCGTGCGCGTGCAATTGTTCCTGGATCTCCACGAGGAGCAACCCGTCCGCACTCTTGACCGTCGCCCCCATCGGCGCGACTTCGTGTTCCAGCAGGAACCGCCCGTAGGCCTCTCGCAATTCTGCGGATTCGTGCTACCCGGTAAGAGTTGTTGTTTCTGCTTGCCGTCGCCGCCGGTCCAACAACGCGACCGCGACCGGATTGGGAGTGCTTCCCATCTCGCGGATAATTGCCACTCGAACACGTACCACGCGATTTCCTAGGCAAATGGGAACGTGTCCCCTGGCGCGAAATCCCGGTGCGCGCGCCTTGCATCTCTATGGGGCGAACCGCGACCCCGTACCCCACTCCGCCCGATTTCCAACGAACCGTCCGCTGCTGGCGTTTCCTTGCACAGGAACTACCGATTTTTCCGATTAGATCGACATCCCATTTCTGTGGAGCCGACCTTCATGACCGTGTCCATGTCCCGGATCGCGACCCTCGCCGCTACGCTCTGTGTGGCCGCGTGCGGGTGCGCCGCGCGGTCCGGGTCGCCGGGGCCGGGCGAGTCGGCCCCGCTTCCCAACCCGGACGCGGGTCGGTCCGTCGGCATGAAACCGGAACCCCGGCCCCGCCCCACCGTGATCCCGGTCGCGTACCGCGAAGCCCCATCCAACGACCGAACCCAAACGCCAGCGACCTCCCCGGCCCCGGCCGACCTGCCACTCGCCGGCCGGTCCGCCCTGACGGCCGAGGACGCGGTCCGGGTAGTCCTGGACCGCAACCCGACGCTCGCCCAGATGCGGGCTACGGCGGCGGCGGTCGCCGCCCGTTACCCGCAGGTCATGTCGCTCGACGACCCGACCGCGACGGTCTGGACCGCGCCGGGGTCGGCCGGCTCGCCGAACGTCAACTACGCCGCCCGCGTCGAGGTCGCCCAGAAGTTCCTCTACCCCGGCAAGCGCGGGCTGAAGGGCGACGCGGTACGGGCCGAAGCGCTCGCCGCCGCCGAGGACGTGGAGGACGCCCGACTGCAACTGGCCGAGTCCGCCCGGTCCGCCCTGGCCGACTACCAACTCGCGGTCAAGGCGACAGCCGTGGCCGGGGAGAACGCGAAGCTCCTGGCCGAATTCCGCAAGAACGCCGAGAGCCGGTACAAGACCGGCCAGGGGCAGCAGCAGGACGTCCTCCAGGCCGACGTGGAGATCGCCCGCCAGGAGGAGCGGCTCGTGTCGCTGCGTCGCGCCCGGCTGGTGGCCGTCGCGCGGTTGAACACGCTCATGCACATGCCGCCGGACGTGCCGCTCCCGCCGCCGGCCGAGGCAGAGCGCCCCGCCCCACTCCCGGAGGCGGCCAAGTTCCGGGAGGCCGCCCTCGGCCGGCCCGACGTGCGCGCCGTCGTCGCGCGGGTGGCCGCCGAGGAAGCCACCCTCGCGCTGGCGGCGAAAGAGTACAAGCCCGACGTGGAACTGATGGCTGCCTACGACGGCTTCTGGCAGGGGACCGACCGACCGCTCCAGTGGCAGGTCGGGGTGCGGACCAACCTGCCGGTGCGGTACGCCCGCCGGGGTGGGGCGGTCGAGGAGGCGCGTGCGAAGGTGGCCCAGCGGCGGGCCGAACTCGCCCGGCTGACCGACCAGGTCAGCCTCCAGGTGCAGGAGGCGTTCGAGCAGGTGCGCGAGGCCGACGAGGTGGTAAAACTGTACGAGATCAAGATTCTCCCGGCGGCAGCCGCGAACGTGAAGGAGGCCCAGGCCGGGTACACCAACAACCGCGTCCCGTTCCTCAACTTGATCGAGGCCCAACGGAACGCGGTCGGGTTGCGGGACCGGTACTACGAGGCGGCGGCCGAGTCGGTCCGTCGCCGGGCCACCCTCGAACGGGCGGTCGGCGGGCCGCTTCCGACTGAACCATAACAATGCTCCTCCGCGAGTCCCGCTCGGTGCCCACGTGGGCACCGGGCGGAGCGTCGGTCACTTCTTCTTGAGGTCCACCTTCGTCGGTTTGATGTACTTCTTGCCGTCCTTCTCCGAGACGGTGCCCGTGACGGTCACAGCCTCGATCTTGCCGTCACCGCAGACGCCCTCATGGTAGTCCTCGCCGTTGCCCTTGTCGTCGAGGATGTAGTTCACCGTCTTGTCGCCTTCCTTCACCTGAAGGACGTTGCTGCATTTCGGTGTGATCTTCAGGCCGCACTTCCCGCACATCAGCGTGCCGGTCAACTTCGTCTCCTTCTTGTCCTCTGCGGTCGCCTCGGTCCCGAACGCCCACAGCCCGGCGGCCACGGCCACCACCAACAAAATCGTACGGATCATCGGAATACCCTCACTCATGAACTCGCCGGGGGTCGCCGGCGGCAACGTGCCGCCTGCTTCAGCGGCGTCTCAAACACCCCCGCCCCTGGTCGGCCCGACCGGGGCGGGGGTTGCACTCGCGTGTTCGATTTCGGCCGCCCGTTGGTGGTTTAGTTTGCCCTCGGCTTCAAGCTTCAACCACCGCGCCCGGCGGACCCAGAAGAACCGCACCGGCAGGAACAGGTCCACCACCTCGTCGGAGATAAGCAGGCCGCCCAGCACCGGCAGGGCCATCGGCGCGAGGATCTCCGCGCCGACCCCGGTCGCGAACACCATCGGGAAGATGGCGATGATCGCTACGCCCTCGGTCAGGAGCTTGGGCCGCAGCCGGTGGACAGCCCCCTCGACGACCGCCTCGCGGAGTTCCTCCAGCGAGCGGATGTTCTCCAGCCCGCCGCGCTTCTCGATCGCCTCGCGCAGGTACAGGAGCATGACGATGCCGGTCTCGGTCGCCATGCCGAAGCAGGCGATGAACCCGACCCACACCGCGACGCTGAAGTCCAAAGGCGGCGAGTCCCACCCGTTCACGATCTTGGGGAACAGGAACAGGAAGAACGCCCCGCCCGCCAGCGCCTCTGGCACCGCGAGCATCATGAGGCCGGCGTCGGCCAAGTCGCGGTACGTCAGGTACAACACGAGGAAGATGACCAGGATCACGGCCGGGAACACCCACCGCAGCGTGCGCGCGGCCCGCTCCTGGTGTTCATATTCCCCCGCCCATTCGACGTGGGTTCCTTCCGGTAACTTCACCTTCTGCGCGACGACCCGCTTGGCCTCCTCGACGAACCCGACCGCGTCGCGGCCCCGGACGTTCAGGGTGACGTAGTTCAGCAGCCGGCCGTTCTCGCCCTTGATGACCGCCGGCCCCTCGGTGATCCGCACGTCGGCCACGGCCGTCAGGGGTACCAGCCGCCGGCCCTTCGCCGCGTGTTCGATCACGCCCGTGTGCGCCTCGGTGCGGGCCGCCGGGTCGCCGGTCGCGGTCGCGCCGGGCTTCGATTCGGCGGCCATCCGAGCCGGTACAAGCAACCGCTTGACCGCGTCCTCATCGTCCCGGTAGGCGCGGGCGTACCGGACGCGGACCGGGAACCGCTCGCGGTCCTCGACCGTGTACGTCACCACCCGCCCGCCGAGGGCCGTCTCGATCTCCGTCTGCACGTCCTCGACCGACACCCCGAACCGGCCCGCCTTCACGCGGTCGATGGTGACCTCCAGGTAGCCCTTGCCCATGACGGGGGCGGCCACCACGTCGCGCGCGCCCGCGACCGGCTTGACCGCCTCCCCGATCTGCTGGCACACCCGCGTGATGGTCTCCAGGTCCGGGCCGAACACCTTGATCCCGATGTCGGTGCGGACGCCGGTCGAGAGCATCTCGATCCGGTTCACGATCGGTTGAGTGAAGATGTTGCTCCACCCCGGCACTTGGAGGACGCGGCCGAACTCGTCGTCCACGAGGTCGCCCTTCGGCCCGCTGGTCCGCTGACGGAACACGACCGCGTCGCGGAACGGCGTCTCAAGTTCGGCGCGCAGTTCGCCGAACGCCGGGAACGCGGCCGGGTCGTGCGGGCGGCCGACCTGGGCGTGGAACGCGGCGGTGGCGAACCGCTCGGCCTCCGCGCCGCGCGGTGCCCCGGCGAGCAGACCCTTCGACTGGGTGGCCTTCACCGCCTCCTCGATCGCGAACCAGGTGAACGCCTCGGTGCCCCGGTCGAACAGTTCCCAGTTGACGGCGGTCACCCGCTCCCGCCACAGCCGCGCCCGCTCATCTCCGAGCGCCTTGAGGGTGGCTGCCGCCAGGGTCGGGCGGTCCCGGCCGAACGCCTCCCGCACCCCGCCCCACACGCGCGCTGGTCGCGACTCGCTCAACTCCAGCGCGGCCGCCGGGTCGGTCACCAGACGCCGCGCGACCAGGGCGTCGATCGTCCGCTTCTGGACCCGCGTGACGACCTCTTCGGCCGGACTCAGGGCCAACCGCCGGGCGTCGTCTGGCGACGCGGCGACCACCGACTCCGCGAACGCGGCCTCGTCCGGGATGTCGCCCAGGTGCCCGCCGACCCGCGCATTCCGCACCGTCTTGGCGACCACGAACCGGCCCAGTGCCGGGGCGAGTTCCGTCTCGAACTCCTGATACCGCCGCATCGCCAGTTCGCGCATGACCTCGTCGAACCGCTCCAGGCCCTTCTGGGCCGCGTCGTTCACCAGACCGTCCCGGTCCTCGCCGGTCGCGGGGGCGACGAACCCCCGGGTCTCAAGGGCGGCCAGCACCCGCCGGGTCTGGGCGTCAGCGTCCGGGTAGCGGACCACCCGCTTGGGCCAGAACTCGCGGGGGCGGAAGTTGACGAACGTCTCGACCATGTCCAGCGGGGCCGGGTCGGTCGCAGTCTCGGCGCGGCCTGCCTTCCCGACCACGCTCTCGATCTCCGGGAAGCCGCGTAGGAGCGCGTCGCGGGCCTTCAGGTCGTCGGCCGCCTGGGTGACACTCGCGCGCGGCACGGTCACCGGCATGTCGAGCGTCGTGCCCTCGTCGAGCATGGGCATGAACGACACGCCGATCTTCGGGAAGTGCCACGCCCACAGCGCTAAGAAGGTCAGGGTGACGAGCGACAGCGTCTGCCACCCCAGCCCCCGCGTGAAGACGATCGTGAGGCCAGTGACGAGCGCGAACGTCACCAGGAACATGACCCGCCAGGCGTGTTCGGCCGCGCCCATCCCGACGACCGCCTGGAGCGGGAACAGCCCGGCCGCGAGGATGAGCAGAGCAGCGAACGCCCACATCACGAGGTTGAACCGGTCGAGCGCGAAGGTGAGCATCGGCCGGTACACCCGCGTGAAACTGCGGACGATCCAGTTCTCCTCCTCGCCGCGCAACCGGCCCCGGATGAAGGTCGGGATCAGGGCCGGTACGACCGTCACCGAGATGAGGGCGGTGCCGAGGAGCGCGAGGCTCTTCGTGAGCGCGAGCGGATGGAACAGTTTCCCCTCGCGGCCAGACAGCATGAACACCGGCACAAACGACAGGAGCATGATGAGGACCGAGAAGAAGATCGGCCGCCCGACCGTGCGCAGTGCGGGAATCACCGCCTCGCAGGTATCGCCGGCCACCTTCGCCGCGCCGAACTTCTCCTTCAGGTGGTGGGTCGCGTTCTCGACCATCACAATGGCTTGGTCCACCAGCACCCCAACCGAGATCGTGATGCCGGCGAGCGACATGATGTTGGCCTGGACGTCCACGACCCCGAACCGCCGCAAGAGCCACATCACCCCGAACGAGAACAGCACCGACAGCGGGAGCGTCACGCAGATGACGAACGCGCTGCGGACGTGCGACAGGATCAGCATGACCGCGATGGCCGCGATGAGCATCTCGTGCCACATCACGTCGGCCAGCGTGCCGATCGCGCCCCGCACGAGCCGGGTGCGGTCGTAGGCCGGGATGATCTGCACGCCCTCCGGCAGCCCCGGCTGGAGTTCCCTGATCTTCTCCTTCACACGCTCGGTGACCCGCAGCGGGTTCTCGCCGTGCCGCATCAGCACGACCCCGCCGACCACTTCGGAGCCGTCCTTCTCGAACACGCCGCGCCGGAACCCCGGCCCCAGTTGCACGGTGGCGACCGTCTTGACGTACACCGGGGTGCCGTTCACCTCCTTGACGACCGCGTCCTCGATGTCCGCCTTCCCCTTGATCCAGCCGACGCCCCGGACGATGTACTCGGCGTTGTTCTTCTGGATCACTCCGCCAGCCGCCGGAAGGTTCGAGCGACTCACCGCGTCGAACAGTTCCCCCACCGTCATGCCGTAGGCCCGCAGGTCGTCGGTCCGCACGTCCACCTGGTACTCGACCGGAGTCCCGCCGACCGGGGCGACCTCCGCGACCCCGGCCGCCGCGTTCAACTGCGGGGCGACATAGAACTTGTTCAGCGCCCACAGCCGCGCCGGGTCGATGGGGTGCGCCTTCGACGGCTCCAGCGTGTACCAGAACACCTGGCCCAGCGCGGTGGCGTCGGGACCGAGGTACGGGGTGACAGATTTCGGCAGGAAGCTCGAAGCCTCCGCCAGCCGCTCGCTCACTCGCTGGCGCGCGAAGTACAGGTCGGTGCGATCCTCGAAGATGACCGTAATCAACGAGAAGCCGAACTCGCTCGACGATCTCACCGCCTTCACCCCGGCGAGGCCCTGGAGCCGACGTGAGAGTGGGTAGGACACCTGGTCCTCGATCTCGCGCGGGCTGCGGCCCGGCCAGTCGGTGAACACGATGACCTGTTTCTCGCCCAGGTCGGGAATGGCGTCCACGGGAGTGTCGAGCATCGCGTAGACGCCGAATACCGTCAGGGCCGCCGCCACGATCAGGACCACGAACCGGTTCCGCACCGAGCCTTCGATGACTCGCTCGATCATGGCGTGCCTCCGGGCAGGATCGGGGGCAGTTTCTTGAACTCGTCGGCCTTCTTGCGGACGCCCTTCGGGTCGGCCTTCGCATCGTCAACGCACGACTTGCAGCACACGAACACCGCCCCGCCGTCGAGCGGAACCTCGATCGGCTTGCCCATGAGACCCAACGGCTTCTCCTGAATCGGGCAGAGGCGCTGGGCGAAAGCCCGTTTCCGGTCGTCGGGTACGAGTTTGTCGAGGCCCGCCCGGACTTTCACCACCTGGGCTGGGGTGAGGACGGGCACCGCCGAGGCAGAGGCCACCGAGTCCGGGGCGGTGCGAGTCCGCTTCAACTCTTCGACGCGGCCGAACATCTCCGGCGGGTTCGTCTCGGCGTCGGTCCGACACAACTCGCAGCAGACGTAGAGCGGCCGGCCGTCGGGCGACTTCACCTTCACCGGCTTGCCCATGACGCCAAGCCGGTCCCGCTGCACCGGGCACCACACCTGCGATTCGGCGACCTTGCGCTCGTCCGGCGGCAGGAGCCGGAGGCCGGCGGCCGCCTTCAGGTCGCGGTCTACGGGCGTGGTCGGGCGGACCACCGCCGCGCCGCCCTTGCCGCCCGAACTGCCGCCGATGTAGGTCGAGCCGACGGCCGGATTCAGCCGCGTCTCGGCGTCGATCAGGAACGACCCGGCGGCGACCACCCGGTCGCCCTCGTCGAGGCCGGACACGACCGGGTAGAAGACCGCCCCATCGGCCGCGTGGAGCTTCGCGCCGAGTTCGACCAGGACGCCGTCGAACGTGTCCGGCAGCGACTGGCGGTACACGACCTTCCGCGCCCCGGTGTCGATCACGCTCGCCTCCGGCACGGCGAGTGTCTTCCCGTCGCGGGTCTGGAGCCGGGAACCGGCCGGGGTCTTCGCCTGCAGATCGGAACCGAGCTTCAAGGTGACGGTGGCGGTCATCCCCGGCCGCAGTTCGTGCTTCGCGTTCGGCACGTCGAACCGGACCGTGAGGGTGCGCGTCTCGGCATCGATGTGTGGGAACAGGAAGGACAGGGTGCCGGTGAACGGCCGGCCGGGGAACGCCCGCGTCGCGGCCGTCGCTTCCAGCGCGAAGTCGGGTTTGCCAGTCGCCGGGTTGTGCCCGCCGGCCGGAAGGAACGCGAGGTCGTCCTCGTACAACTGGGCCTGGACCCACACGGTCGAGAGGTCGGCCACGTCGAACAGCGGCCCGCCCTCCTCGACGTACTGCCCCTCGCGGACGTACTTCTTGAGGACGTGCCCGTCGATCGGCGAGCGAATGGTGAGATGCGTGACCGGCTTGCCGGCCGTCGCAATCTCTTCGACCTGCTTGTCGTCGATTCCCCACAACTTGAGCCGGTCGCGGGCGAGCCTCTCGCCGACCGCGTTGGCCGACGACCGGGCGTCGAGCAGGTTCTGGACGGTGACGACGAGGTCGGGGCTGTAGAGTTCGGCGAGCGGGTCGCCGGCGTGGACCATCTGCCCGGTCTGATTGACGCGGAGTGTGTCGATCCGCCCCTTCACGCGGGCGGCCACCGCCTTGAGCCGCCGCTCGTCGAACTCGACCGTGCCGACAGTGGTGATCTCGCGGGTAAGCGCGTGGTACTCGACCGGGGTCGTCCGCACCCCGGCGAGCGCGATCCGGTACGGACTGAGTTGCACCCGCGAGACGGTCCCTGCGGGCAGGGCCTCGCCGCCCCCGACCTCGCCCTTCTTCCTCTTGGAGAGGGGCATGAAACAGATCGGGCACTTGTCCTTGTTCGTGTCCCGCACCACGGTCGGGTGCATCGGGCAGAAGTATTGGTGGTCGTGATCGACCGCCCCCGCGCCGGCGGCGGGCCGGGCGTACTTCTCGTACCAGGCGACCAGGTCGTCCCACTTGACGATCAGGACGCCGATCGCACCCAGTACGAAGAGGAACCGGAGCCGGGCGACCGGCACGAGGACAGCGAGGCGGAGCGCGCGGTAGAAGCGGCCGGCGGCGTGCGCGGCCGGTGGCGCGGCACCCGTGGGGGTCGGTGCGGACACGGTCGGTCCTCCCTTGGTAGGGTCGGGGCGAGAATCGGTTCGGGGTGCGGACGAGGGCGGGAACGCGGGCACGCCGGTGGCGGTGCCGCAGCGACGAGGGGCGGGCGCGCGAAGGGGCTAACAGGTCAGGCGCGAGAGGGAAATGACGAGGTCGGTCGGCGGAACCGGCGGGGTCGAACGGGCGGCCCGCGACCCGACCGTGGGCGTCCTCGGAACGAAGCCCGGCGGCACGGGCGAAGCGGTGGCGTGGTCGTCGAGATCGGGAGCAGTCGGGGCCGGGGCTACGGGAGCCGCCGGCACGACGGGGGTGTCACAGTCGCACGTCAGGCACTGGCAGCCCGGCGCATCGTCCGGAGTCGGGGCGGGTGCCTTTTCGGACCGTCCAGTCAGTGCCTTGTCATCACAACAAGACGCTTTCGCCGCGCCGCCGTTCGACGTCGGCCCGCAACAGGATCGATTCCCGGCGACCGGCGGACAGCACGATATTGCTGTCGGTGTCGTGGACGCGGCTCGCTCTGGAGGCACGTGAGCGGGAACCGATTTCGTTTGGGCGGACGTCCCACACACACAGGCGCGGAGGGGCGCGGCCGTGCAGATCGCGGTCGAAATCGCGAGTAACAGGCAGACGAACGGCCGGGCTCGCCACAAGATCGGCATGAGTGCATCGTACAGCCGGTCACTTCCGACAGTCAATCCGGCTCACCGCCCGACCGCCCAACTCGCCTGTACCCACCTACAGTCTGCGAGCGTGTTCGCCCGTTCAATAGTTGACATGGTGCAAGTGCCGGGTCGAAACACGAACCCGTCGCCAAATCAGGCCTACTGAATCGCAGGTAGTTGCGGCTGTTTGATTATGGGCGTTGGGAACGGGATGTCGGACCGGTCCCACAATGCCCTCAACAACTTCGGGTCGAACTTCAACTGGACCAGGTATTCGACCGCCCAGTCGTCCAACTCGGCCAGGTCGTCGAAGACGAAGTTGGCCAGCCGGCCCCACTTGAGCCACGACCACACGACCTCGACCGGGTATCACTTCGGCAAGGGTCAGCCCTTGCGGGGCCGCGGTGACCGTCGCGGGCGATGATTCGTGCTCGAGAAGCAGTGTCGCGAACGCGGTGCGCGACTCGGACGACTCGAACGAACCGGGGAGCAGTTTGAAGTGGCGCACGCCGCTCACGTCTGTCCAGACGGCGCGACCGCGACCGGATTGTTTGTGGAGACAGTAAGTCGGCACGGATTTGCGTTGAGCAGGCATCGGGCACGTCCCCAACGAAGTGTGAAACTATTTCACACTTCGCGTCGTTTGGGACCGCACCCGGTGACACACCGGAGTAAGCAGGAACTGCTTCGGCTGAAAGGCTTTTCGTCGCGACCTTCGCAGTAGCGGGGGGCGGAATTGAACCGCCGACAGCTCGCTTATGAAGCGAGTGCTCTAACCTCTGAGCTACCCCGCCAGGGGTTCTTTCACTTTACGCCCACACTCGCAACCGGCAAGACACACAAGGGCGGATCGAAGTTCGCGACCGTGAACCGACTGTTCCGATTACGCGGGTCGGAAAAACTGAATTGGATTCAAGGCTTGAAGCGGCAGCGCCGATAAGCAGGGTACGGCTCACCGGGCGGTTGTCAGCGTGGGGGACGCACGACGACGCACGGCGAGCATCGTACACCGCGCACGGAGGCCGGACATGGTCCGCAAACTCGCATTCCGCAAACTTCTGCTGGCCTTGATCGCGGTCATCGCGCTGACGGCGAACAGCGGGTGCATCCTCAACCAGTACTCCAGCGACCCGAACATCCGAATGCAGCAACTCCTGTATCAATCGGAAGACCTCCGGCAGATCCAGGGCGAATGGCGCCGGTTCTGGTTCAACGACCAACCCGGACACCTCACGCCCGAGCGCATCCACGGCGGCATCTACTAGCAAGTGGGCAGTGGGCAGAGGACAAAGAGGCAAAAACCTGCCTCTTCTTTTCTGCTGACTGCGCACTGCCCACTCTCCACTGCCCGCTACTGGGGTGATGCGGCAATCCGCAGCCCGTCTCCGGTGACGCGCATACCCAGCGCCGCCGGCTTGCCGCCGTTCGCCACCTTCACCAGAACCACGTTCCAGCCTCCTTTTAGTTCCACCTCGAAAGACTTGGTCGGGTCCGCGCTCGAACCGTTCACCCACACACGCCACGGGTTCTCGGTCTCCACGGTCACCGTCGCCTTCTGCTTCTTCGGCGCGAAGACGTAAGCACGCACGTACACGGCCGGGGTACTTGGCACTGCGAACGCCGCCTTCAGGTCGAGTTTGCCGTTCGGGTCCGCAGCCAACGGCTTCCAAAGGCTGGTCGCGATCGTGTCAGGCGAAATCCCCTTCACGTCGGCTGGGAACGGACCCGCGACCGTCGAATCCACCACCAACCCGCGAAGCGATTCCTGTTCGCTCTTGCTCTTCAGGAACGCGAGCAGGTCGATGAACTGCTCGAACGTGATCTGCGAAACCACGTTGTCCGGCATCAGCGAAATCTTGCTCGGCCCCATCGACTCAACATCTTCTTTCGCCACGCGAATGTCACGCCCGGTTGCGTCGCGGATGATAACTTCCTTCGCGTCGTCCTTGATCCGCAAGCCGGTGTAAACCTTGCTGTCGGTCGTCACCAGGCGGTACGTCTGGAACCCTTCCTTGATCTCCTTGCTCGGATCGACGATGGCTTCGAGCAACTTCTCGACGGTGTGCGTGTCCCACATGCGTGAGAGGTCCGGGCCGACCGCACCACCCACGCCTTCGAGCCGGTGACACGTCGCGCACGCGAGCACCTTCGTGTTGAGGTACAGCTCCTTGCCCTTCTTCGCGTCGCCCTTGGTGTTCACCAGAACGCGGATCTTATCTACCTGTCCTGGTTCGAGTGAAAGTAAGAGACCGCCGCGAAGTACGTCGGCGCGGAGTTTGGTCAGGGCGGGGTCGTCTGCGAACTTGTTGAGCGCGTCGTTGACTTGCGCGAAGAACTCGCGCGGCAACTTCTTCGCGACGAACCGCTCGCCGATGAGCTTCGCGCCGGGCTTGGTCGCGGACAGAACTGCCACGGCCTCCGCGAGCAGCGTCGGGTCCGCCTGATCGAGCAGCGGTTCGGCGGCGGCGCGTGCCGCTATGATGTCGAGCGCCGTGAGCGTGCGAAGCCCTTCGGCCTTCACGACCGCCGGGTGCTGACCGCTCAGCAGCGCCTTGATCGGAGCGACAGCCGCCTTGTCGCCAAGTACGCGAAGCGCCTTCACGGCCGCGATGCGTTCGACCTGCGTGTGGTTCGAGTCGACCACGAACTCGATCAGTTTCGGGGACGCGCCCTTGATGCGGGCCGATTCGATCGCGACGATCGCGGTGAGCCGTGTCATTTCCTCCGGGCTTGCGAGCAACGAGAGCACCAGTTGGGCGGCCTTCGGCGCGAGCGCGTCGCCGCTGGCGCTGAACACGTCCACCGCGGCGAACAGCACGTTCACCGGCTCGTTGGGCCGATTCGCGAGGTACTCCGCGAGCGGGTCCAGCGACAACGGCGGGTCGAGATGGTAGTTCGTGTACGATCGGACCAGCGCCTCGCGCTGCAAGGGTGTGACGTGCGGGTGAAGCATCATTTCGGGAATCGCTACAGCGGCGGAACGCGTCCGAAGTGCAAGGAACACTTCCACTGCGAGGTCGGTGCCCTTGTCATTGGTCTGCGCCTGCGCCAGCAGCGCGTCGATACCGGGCTTGCCGAGTTTCTCGATCGCGCGAACGTAGGCGTCCTTCAGGTACACGTCGGCTTCAGTGTCGAGTCGCAGCGCGTTGACGAGCGTTTCCCCGGACCCGTCAGCGCCGAGACGCCCGATGCCCAGCGCCGCGGCGCGCTTCACTGCTGGGTCATGATCGCCGAGCGCCTTCACCAGAGTCTCGTACACGCGCGCGTCTTTCGGCTTCGCGTTGTACGCCATGCCCTCGACCGCGAGCCGGCGAACGTCCGGCGAATCGTCCTTCACCAACAGCCGGAACAACTCTTCGACTTCCGCGTTCCAGTTCGCCTGGAGCACACCGAGCGCGACCAATCGCGAGTCACCGTCGAGTCCTCCGGACACGAACTTCTTGAGAACAAGTTCGCACGCCTTTGGACCGCGACGGACGAGTTCCTTGCGGGCTTCAACGCGGTCGGTTAAGTCCGGCGCGCCGAGCGTCTTGAGCAACTCCGCGTCGGTCTGCTTCTTGATCTTGGACCACGAATCCATTCCGCGGCGCGCGAGCGCCGGCGTGTCCTTCGCGCCGGCCCAAGTGATGCGATAAATCCGCCCGTTGATGCCGTCGCCACTGAGCTTGCCGGCGCCGCCAGAGTTGGTGCGCCAGTCGCACACGTAGATTGCCCCGTCCGGCCCGGTGATCATCTGGTTCGGGCGGAACAGCGGGTCGTCCGACTTCATGAACTCCAGTTCGTGCGTGACCTTGAACGTGCTGCCGTCCGGCGCGACCTTATACGCACGAACCAACTTCCTGTACACGTCCGGGTAGTACATGAGTCCGCGATACTGCTCGGGCAGTCGCGTGTCGTTGTAGATGAGCATTCCGGCCGGGGAGCCGCGCCCGGTCTTGATCATCGGCGGCATCTTGCCTGGCAACTCGCCCGCAACCGCACCACGCACGAAATCCGTGCGGCAGCAGCGTGCCCCCATCTGAAGTCGCCAACCGAAGTCCGACCCTTCCGCGACGTGCATGATCCGGCAACCCTGGAACTTGCTGCCGTCTTCCTGGTCGTTGTCGGTGTGGAACAGGTTGAACTTGTCGTCATACGCGATGTCGCGGTACGGGTTGCGGTAGCCGATGGAGTAGGTTTCCATCTTCGAGCCGTCCGGTTGGCAGCGGAACACCGCACCGGTGCGCAACACTGTCGCGCGGCTGCCGTCGGAGCCTTCCACGAAGTTGTCGTCGTCGCCGCTGGTGAGGTACAGCAGTCCGTCGTTGCCGATGGTGAGGCCGGAAACCTGATGGTGGTGGAACCCGCAGAAGCCTTGCGCGACGATCTCGCGCACGTCCCACGGGCCGTTCGGCTTCGATTGCTTCCACCGACGCACGGTGCCGCGCCCGGTCACGTAGAGCCAACCCTCGTGATAGATGATGCTCGATGGCAACTCCTCCGAGATGATCGTCTGCGGCTTGTCGAACTTGCCCGTAGCCGCGTTGTATTTGAACACCTTGATCAGGTCGGTGGTGAACTTCTTCATGGTCGCGACCTGTTTGGTCGTGCCGTCGCGGTATCGGAAGGTTTCCTTCACCTCGAACCACTTGTCACCGGTGACCGGGTCCGGGCGCCATTCCATCACGTACAGATTCCCTTCCGGGTCGAAGGTCATCCCGACTGGGTTGATCGTGTCCGGCGCGTCAACGACGATCTCCGCCTTGAAACCTTCGGGCAGGTACGTGCCCTTCAGCTTCGGGTCGAAGGTGCCTTGATCGACCATCTTGACCGGGAACGGTTCCGGCTTGGTAGCGGTCTGGTTGGGCACGAACTCTGGGGGGGCCTGTGGCGGCGCAGCGGTCGCGTGCGAACCGTGTGGCACGAGTCCGGCAATCAGCAGCGCGCTGAGCAGCGATGCGATGGAGAGCATGCGCATATTGGGAGAGTCTCCGCTCAAAGTGTGGGGGAGAGATTAGGAAGGATGGGTAAAGGTTACTGCGCGACGGGAGAGGTGAGAAAGACTTTTCCGTGCGAACGGCACGCGCGGGCACGCGATTGGTGGGATTGTGAGGGGTTGTTTGAAGGCGAGCGGGGAGGCGTAAGCCCCCGCTCGCCTTCAAACAACGCTCAAGTCAGTTTGGCGAGGAGCAGCGCGAGAACAATGATAGCAACGGCCCCGCCCCCGATGATGGCCCAAGGAACTTTCTTCGCGGGCAGCGGGGGCGCGGCGTCCACGCCGAACGGGTTCGCGGGCACGAATCGGCCCGACCGCTTGGTCGGCAGTACTTGCGTGTCGGCCGGAACTTCGCCCTGGCACGCCGGGAGTGGTGCCATCGCGGGCCACGGACCCGGTATGCCGTTCTCCGGCGCCGAGGTTCGCGGCACGTTCCCCCACGGCGAAACCGGCGTCTCGCCGAACGGACGCACAGTCGGCGGCGTCATCACCGCAGCGGTAGCGGTCTTCGCCTGGCTCTCGGCGTGCGCGTTACGCGTCGCGACGGTGTCCAACGTCGTCTCGGCAACCGCCTCGCTCGCGTCTTCTTCTTCAGGGGACATCCCCTCCATCGCGACCGGGCTGAGCCGCGGCATCTCGTCAACAGCCGGCAGTGGCACAGACTCCGACGCGAACGCTCGGAGGTCTGCCGCGATCTGCGCTGGTGTCTGGTAGCGCGCCTTCGGATCCTTCGCCATCATCTTGCCGATAATGACGGCCAGACCTTCGGGCACTTCGGGCCGGATCTGCCGAATCGGAGTCGGGTCTTTAGTCCGGTGCCAGAGGAGTTTCTGCGAAACCGTCCCGGTCGGGAACGGTGGGTGCCCGGCCAACAGGAAGTAGAACGTCCCGCCCAGCCCGTAGATGTCCGCGCGGATGTCCACCGAGTGACTGTTAGCGACCTGCTCCGGGGCTACATAATCGGCCGTTCCGAGCACGATCTTGTCGTCGTACTTGATGGTTAACTGGTCGGTGTGGTCGTTCAGGAACCGGGCCAGACCCATATCGAGGAGACGCGCCACGCCTTTGCGGTCGATGAGCACGTTCCCGGGCTTGATGTCGCGGTGGATGAGTTTGTTGCGGAACGCGTAGTCGAGGCCAACCGCGACTTGGCTGATGTAGCTCACCGCGCGGCGCAGATCCAGCGGACCGAACTTCTTCACCACGTCGAGCAGGTTCGGCCCGTCCACGTAGTCCATCACGATAAAGTGGAGGTTGCCGTCCTGGTCGATGTCGTGAGTGCGGACGATGTTCGGATGGTCGAGGCTCCCCGCGGCGCGGGCCTCGCGGTAGAACCGCCCGAGCGCGGCCGGTTGCTCGGCCTTCGCTGGTGGCAACACCTTCACCGCGACCCGGCGGCGCATGAACATGTGTTCGCACAGGAACACCTGCCCCATGCCGCCGACGCCGACGCGTTCGAGGAGTTTGAATTTCCCGATGGTGAACCCGCGCCACTTACCGAGCAGGAACTGTTCGGACTGGAAGTAGGTGAGTATGCCATCTTGCACGAGTTCGTCAGCGAACTCGCGCGGGTCGTCCGGCAATCCGCGGGTCAGTTGCCGCCGTTGGAGGTAGGTGGAGAGTTTCGTCTCGTCCACCATCCCGCTCTTGCGGATCAGTTGCAGTAACTCATCGGCTGAGGACGGTATGGACATCGATCACCGTGCGCGGGCGTTGGGACGCGGCGGGAAATTCCGCGCAAGGCTAGAACAGTTTCAGGCGGGACGCAAACCCGGCGCTGCGCGAAGCGAAGGGGAGCAGGCGAGTAGAAGGGGGAGAAAACAAAGCCACTTTGTTTGTCTTGTCACCCCTTCTCCTGCTCACCCCTTCTCCCCTTCTCTTCAAATCAGGCCCGCGACCCGAAATACGCGGCGACGACTGCGATCAGGATCCCTTCCCAGATATTCAGCGCCCCCAAGTTCTTGTCGGCCATCACCGGCAGCACCAAGAACTGGAGGATCGTTTCGACGAACAGTAGGAGCATCGCAACCGTGCCCACCCACGCACGGATGGTGAGAAACAGGTGATGGTGCCGCCCGAACACAAACCGGAGGAACAGCGCGAACCCGAACCCACCCGCCAGACAGCCAAGGAGCACCGGCCATTGCGAGATTTCGCCCACGTCGGGTGTGAGCCGGGCCGCGGTCAACGAGGTGTTGTTCCAGATCGCGAGCCCAACCACGAGGGCGCTACCACCTACGAAAATCACCCGCATCAGCCACGGCAACAAGTG
The DNA here is from genome assembly GCA_945905925.1 of Singulisphaera sp. GP187. Lineage (GTDB taxonomy): Bacteria > Planctomycetota > Planctomycetia > Gemmatales > Gemmataceae > Gemmata. The sequence goes on along the minus strand of CAMDQN010000075.1, from coordinate 1,730 downwards.
CGTTTTGGCACCCTGGAGCGGGTGCGAGGCGAACGCCATGAACACCAACGTGAGCAGGAAGAAGTGCCCGAGCGGGACCGTGAGCGCCAAGTTGGCGGGCCACAGCAACACGATCCAGAAGAACGAACAAATCAGTACCGACAGGATGCCGCGAATCGACCCGGACGGTAGGCCGAACGTCGGGTAATCGTGCGGAACAGCGGTCGCGGGCGTGGTAGCCATGGGCGTTCTCCAGTTGGTTCGCGGTGGGTGCCGCTCGGCGAACGGCACACCTCACCATCTTGTCTCTCTTTCAGGACCTGCCGACGCACCCGCCTCGGTAAGGCGGGCCGACTATCAAGCCATTCGGGCGTGAGTGTCGAACCTTTCCATTGTAGCGGACTTGACGCCCTGCCCCGATGGCGTAGCATGACAGTCTTCCGGCGCTGAAAAGCGTCGCGTATTTTATTTATCGTCACCCCGGCCTGACACCGGAAGCGGACCGCACACGATGTCTACAACTCTCGCAAACCCCCAAACCGCCGAACACAAGTGGATCGTGATCGACGCCACCGACCTCGTCGTCGGCCGTCTCGCGGTCACCATCGCGAACATCCTTCGCGGCAAGCACAAGCCGACCTACACCCCACACTGCGACACCGGCGACTTCGTCGTCGTGGTGAACGTCGAGAAGGTGCAGTTCACCGGCAAAAAGTGGGACCAGAAGGAATACCAGGACTACTCACACTACGCTGGCGGTCAGAAGATTACCTCGGCGAAGGAGATGCTCGCCCGGAAGCCGGAAGAGATCATCCGCCGGGCCGTGAAGCGAATGATGCCGCGCGGCCCGCTCGGCTACAAGCAACTCGCCAAACTGAAGCTTTACGCCGGCAATCAGCACCCGCACCAGGCCCAACAGCCGCAAGAACTCAAACTGAAATAAAGCTTCGTGTTTGGTGCGTCGCGTTTCGTTCGACGGAACCACGACGCACTGCGGAGTTGCGAAGCACCTAAACACCAAACACTAAAGACACGACAATGGCTGAGAAGAAGCCCGCGAAAGCCGCTGCGAAGGTACACCGCACCTACTACATCGCCACCGGCCGGCGCAAGACTGCCGTGGCCCGCATCCGGGTCACCGAGGGCAAGGGCCAAGTACTCATCAACGGCAAACCGCTCGACGACTACTTCCACGAAGACAAGGACCGCGCTGCGGTTCTGGGGCCGTTGAAGATCACGGACCAACTGAGCCGTGTGGACGTGTTCGTGAAAACCACGGGCGGTGGCATCACCGGTCAGGCCGGAGCCGTGTCGCAGGGTCTCGCCCGCGCGATGAAGACCATGTTCAGCCCGACCGACGAGCAGAAGTCGCGCATCTTTGGCACGACCACGATCATCAAGACGCTCCGCGACGAGAAGAAAGAACAGGCAAAGGCCAAAGCCATCGCGCCGAAGCCGATCGCGGCAGTTGCACCCGCGTCCGACGCGAACGCCACACCGCTGATCCCCGGTGGCACGCCGGCCGCGCCGGCATCACCGGCGGATGTCGCCGGCGGCATGATCAAGAAACTCCGCGACTCCGGATACCTGACTCGCGACGCCCGCATGAAGGAACGCAAGAAGTACGGTCTCCGCGGCGCCCGCCGCGGAACGCAGTTCTCGAAGCGCTAGTGCTCGCTTCGCTCGCTGTGTGAGTGTGAGACAAGACAGAAGACCGGAACCCCGCGGGTTCCGGTCTTCTGTCTTTCATT
>CAMDQN010000074.1 GCA_945905925.1 Singulisphaera sp. GP187 | reverse complement strand
AGCCTCAGCGCAGTGAGTTGCGCTGAGGCTCAACAGGGGGCTTACGCCCGCTCGCCCGTTTCAACATGGTTGCATCTCGCGCCCGATCGGGCTAAAAAACGGGTGCCCCGCTTTTCGCCGCACGTTCCGCACCCGAGCCTGCAATGCCTTCCGACGGCCCCGACCCGAACAACACACACGCGGATGGCGTCCCGGGCACCTCGCGCGATCGCAGTAACGAAGTCGCGCTCGGCAACCTGGCCCACGACGGCACCCTCGAACAACATGGCACGCCCTCGTGGGTGCAGAAGGCCAGCGGGGTGTCCGAGGCGTCGCGGTCCGGTAAGGCCGTTCACGAACTCGACCGCGAAATCGAGCGTCACCAGACCGCTGGCGGCGAAGACCTCGCCGACGGCTACAACCTGCTCCGCAAGCTCGGCACCGGGTCGTTCGGCGCGGTGTGGGAGGCCGAAGACCGGCTCACCGGCGAGCGCGTCGCGATCAAGTTCTTCACTGCCGGCGATTCCGACTGGGAGAAACTGCTCAGCGAAGTCGGGCTGTTGCAAGCGGTCGAAGGGTGTCGCGGAATCGTGATCGTGAAGCAGGTGCGCCCCGGCATCAACGGCCGGCACCCGCTCTATGTGATGCAACTCGCCAACGGCGGGTCGCTCGCCGACTGGATCAAGACCGCGAGCGCGATTCCGCCCCGCGAACGTACCCGCCTCGCGACCGAGTTTTTCACACGCGTCGCGCGCGCGATGGCCGCCGTCCATCGGCGCGGCATCCATCACTGCGATCTCAAGCCGCAGAATATCCTGCTGCACAGCCCGGAACCTGGCGCGGTGCCGGACCCCCTCGTTGCGGACTTCGGGCAGGGGCACCTCGCGACCGACGACACGCCGGCACTGGGCACCTTCTTCTACATGCCGTTGGATCAGATTGACGCGGCGCAAACGCGCACTCCGCCGGACACGCGGTGGGACGTGTACGCGCTCGGTGCGGTGGTCTACGAGATGCTTACCAGCGAGCCACCTCGCCGGAGCTTGGAACTGGTCGAGAAAATCAAGAAGGCGCCGAAAGTTCTGGCCACGAAGATGGCGGTTTACCGCGAGGGCGTCCTCGCGGCCCCGCGCCCGGTTGCGCACCACAAAGTCGTGGACCGCTCGCTGGCCCGGATCATCGACCGGTGTCTGAGCCTCAACCCGGACACGCGCCCCCGCGACGCCGGCGCGTTGGTCGCGCTGCTCGACGCCCGCGCGCGATGGCTCCGCACCCGCCCCGTTCTGACGCTGGCTGCGTTCGCGACGCTCCTGGTGGTCGGGTTGATCGCTGCCATCGGGGTCACGCTCGCGAACATGGAGACCCGGCGTCAGGAAGAGTACGTCACCGACGAGGTGAAGAGCTGCCTGACGCGAACCGCCGGTTACGGCGCGAGAGCCGTCGAGGACCGGCTCCAGCGTCACGTCATCTCGCTGGAGGCCTACGCCGAACAGACCCACGAAAAATATCCTGACGTGGTCGACGCGCTGGTGCGGGCACGCAAAAACTCGTACGGGCCGAAAAACGAGTGGCCGGTGCTGGACGACAAGGGTCAGAAGGCGGTTCGCGACTGGCTGACGACGTTGCAGAGACCACGGCAGCGGCGCGCCGGCGACGGACACCTTCCGACCCTCGGACTGATGCTCGTGAGCGAACCGGACGCCGCCGGCAAATCGCGTGGCTTCTACGCCGCCCGCATTCACGGGAACGGCAGCCCCGAAGGACGGTTTGAAGAACTCGCGAACACCACCGAACGCGACTTCTTCTCCGCCGATCTCTCGTACCGCGATTACTTCCACGAAGGGGGCGAACTCGAAGCCGAAAAGCACCTGCCGCACGCGGTCATTCGGAGGTCGCACATCAGCCAGCCGTTCCGTTCTCGCGGCACCGATATGATTGGCGGTGCCGAGGTGCGCCAGCGGTGGAAGCTCAACATCGCCGCGCCCGTGTGGGACGACCCGAAGGCCCCGACCCGGCGTGCGCTCGGCCTCATCATCCTCGGCCTGGACATCGAGCGCGACCTCGAGTCCCTCGTTCACCCGCCGGAGTTTACGGGCGGCGGCGAATCGGAGCAGATCGCCGAGGCGGTTCAAGTCGTACTGATCGACGACCGCCACCGGTGGGTGTGGCACCCGGACTGCAAGGCCGGTGTCCTCGCGCGGAGCGACGGGGGCACCGGCGACCGGTTGCCCCACAACTACCGCCAACTCGCGATCGACCGCAGGCTGAACCCGGAGGATGCGTGCCCGTGGCTCCGCGTCCCCCGCAAGACCTACGAAACTCCCGATACCTACGTCGATCTCGTCGAGAGTAGAATCTACCATCGCGACCGCAACGGTAGCGACCAGAAGGAGATCGCGTGCTTCACGTCGTTCAACCCGTATCGCCTGAGTGACTACGAAAAGTCCGCGCCCGGTTCGCGGCAGTGGGTGTTCGTCGCCCAGGTCGAACAGAAACGCGCGCTCGCCCCGCTCCGCACCCTGGAGCACCGGTTGGTGACCATCGGCGCGGGGGCGGGCGCCGCCCTCGTACTCCTCGCGCTCGTCCTCTGGGCTTGGCTGTTCCGAGTCCTCCGCCGACTGGAGTTCGCCTCTCATGGCTGACCTGGAAGCACTGACCCGGATCGAGACGACCGCGAATTCCGGGTCGAGCGTGATAACCGTTCCGGGTCAGTACAGTTGGCGCTACCCGCTCCCGCCGAACAAGGCGATCAAGCTCGGCAGCGAGCCGAAAGAATGTGACTGGGCCGTGCCCGAAGACCGTATGATCTCGCGGTTCCACGCGATCCTCGAATGGACCGGGAGCGTGCTCGTCGTCACACGCCGCGGGGTCATTCTGCCGGACTACCCGAACAAGCCGGGGAACCAAATTTGGTTCCGCAATAAGCCGTCCGAGCAGTGCGAGGTGAAGTCGGGCGAGTGGTTCGTGATCGGCCAGACTCGGTTCACCCTGCGCGGCGACGACGCCTCGGACCCGGACTCGCCTGTGGACGCCACTATCGTTCAGCGCCAGGAAGAACACAGCCGCGCCGAACTAGAGAACGTCGCGTTCACCAACCCCGCGATACTGCTCAAAGCGATGGAGCAACTGCCCGCGTACCTGCGGGTGGTGGCGAACGAACCGGCGCTGTTCAAGCAGATGTTGAAAGTGGCAATCGCGGCGCTGCCGAAGGCGGATGCCGCGGCCATCGTGCGGATCCCGCCGGACTGCCCGGTCGGCGACCTGCGGGTCACGGTGGTGGAGCAGAACGTGCGCAACCCACACGCAGGCGCGGTCAACGAGTTCGTCCCGTCGCGCAAACTGGTGCGCCGTGTCGTGTGCCAGCAGCGAAAGAGCTGCCTGCACGTCTGGTCTACCGACCCGTCGGACTTCACCGCGGCCAACAGTTCGGACCACAACATGACGCTCGGCGTGATGCACCAGCAGGGCGCGACCCCGTGGGCCATCTGTACCCCGTTCCAGGACGGGGGGCAACACGCGCTCTACGTCAGCGGCCGGCTCACGAACCGGTCCGCGATCAACGCCAAGCCGGACGCGGCGCACCTCACCGAGTACCAGAAGTTCATCGAGATTCTGGTCGGTCTGCTCGAATCGACGCGGCGCACGCTCCGGCTCGCGCGCCAGGTCACGGTGACGAAAGAGGCGTGGCCGAGCAACCTGCGCAAATACCTGGACGATCCGGAGAAACTGGAGGAGCTGCTCAAGACCCCACAGGAACAGGACGTAACCGTGCTGTTCTGCGACCTGCGCGGGTACAGCGCGCGAGCGGAAGAACAGGGGGCGAACCTCACCGAGGCGTGGACGGAAGTGCAAAAAGCACTGGACACGATGAGCGGTGCGGTGACCGAGAAAGGCGGCATCGTCGCGGGCTTCCGGGGCGACGCGGTACTCGGGTTCTGGGGCTGGCCGGAAAAGCACTCCGACCAGATCGAGCGTGCAGCGGAGGCGGCGCTACGCATCTACGAGCGGCTCGTCGGCCGGATGGTGATGCGCCGGTGCGGGTTGGGGATCACCCACGGGCGCGCCCTCGCGGGCAGGTTAGGCGCGCACGATCTCGCGGTTGTGGATCTCTACGGCCCGGTCGTGAACCTCGCGTTCCGGTTGGAGGAGATGACCAAGGCCTACAAGGTGGGAATCGTGGTCAGCGACGAGGTCGCGGCGAAATTGCAGATCGCGGACCCGATGAACAAACGCTGGCGGTTGCGCGGGCTGGGCACGGTCGTCCCGCGTGGGATGAAGAAGCCGCTGACGGCTTACGAACTGTCCCCGACGAGTGCGGTCGCCGGTGCCGAATCGTGGGTGACGAGCGACACCTACGAGGCCAACTTGCCGCTGTGGAACGAGGCGGTGGAGAAGTTCGTGAAGGGCGACTGGGCCGAGGCGAACGACCAGTTCGACGGGCTGTTCGGTGACGACCCAGCCGCGAGTTGCTTCCTGCGATTCATGGAGTTGCACAAGAACACGCCGCCGAAGGATCGAGACGGAAAGGACTGGAACGGCTCGTTCACCCCGCGCCCGGAGGAGTGAGGGACGGTTTCGCGTGCTTTACACCCGCGGCGCTCGCCCGGTCCGTTCGGCGCGGTCGTCGTGACGCGCAATCTCCGCGACTTCCGCCGCATTCCCGGCGTTCAGTGCGAAGATTGGTCAGTTTGAAGTGCCGCGTTCGGGATCACGCTGCGGTCCCACCGGAGCGGTGGTGAGAGCACAATCGGAACCGACCGACTCGCCCATTTCCAGATTCGGAACGTGGTGCGGCCAGCCTCGCGCGGTCGCGGTTTCGATCCACACGCGCACTGTTCCGGGCACGGCGATCGCGTACCCGTGCCAAACCGTCAACAACCGCACCGGGTTTGATTCGGTCCGAACGCGAACGATGTCGGTGTACGTCTCGAACGTCTTCCGCCAGCGGAACCGCTCGCCGTTCACAACGATCAGTCGCCAGCCGCGCCAGTCTGCGGCCATATTTCACCTTCACGCGCTTTCGCGTTCCTTCGCTTCCGGTGGCGGCTGCGGCTTCTCGCGTTCCACGAAACGCACCTTCACCGTCGGGCCGGCGATGTGATGCAGCAAGTGCTTCGGCAGGTGACAGCGGATTACCACCTCGTTCGCGTCGTCGCGAAACTCCTGACGGTAGATTTCCGCGTGCGCGTTCAAGAACGCCAACACCCGCCCGTTACCCGAATCGGTCACGATCTCCGCTTCCGCGAAGTCCTCCGCCAAGGCTTCCATCACGGCTTCTTCCAACCTCGCGATGCCCTCGCCCGTCAAGCCACTCACCGCGACCGCGCGGGGGTGGTGTGCCTCCAGAAGGGTCAGCAGCGAACGGTCTTGGAGCTTGTCGATCTTGTTCAGAATCAACAGCGTCGGCTTGTCGGCACAGTCCAGTTCCTTCAACACCGAGGTCACCGCGCGGATGTGGGCTTCCGCCTGTGGGCTGCTCGCATCGACCACGTGAAGCAATAACTTCGCGTGCCGCGCTTCGGACAGCGTCGCCTTAAAGGATGCCACCAAATGGTGAGGCAGGTCGCGAATGAACCCGACCGTGTCGGACAGCAGCACGCGACCCCAGTCGCGAATGTGCCACTGACGCGTTCGCGTGTCGAGCGTCGAGAACAGTTGGTTCTTCACAACCACGCCGGCCTTCGTCAGGTTGTTCATCAACTGCGACTTGCCCGCGTTCGTGTAGCCGACCAGCGAAATCGTGTGCTCCTGGTCGCGACTCTTCACCTCGCGTTCCTTGCGCCCGAGCACCTCGTTTAGCTTGCCCTTCAGGTCGCGGATGCGGTGTTGCACGAGCCGACGGTCCGACTCAAGTTGCGTTTCGCCGGGGCCGCGAAGACCGATCCCGCCGCCTTTCTGGCGCGACAAGTGGCTCCACATCTGCTTCAGTCGCGGGAGCGAGTATTCGAGTTGAGCAAGTTCGACTTGCAGTTTCGATTCCGCGGTGCGCGCGCGGCCCGCGAAGATGTCGAGGATCAGTTCGCTGCGGTCGAGCACCTTCACGCCGATCGCTTGCTCCAGATTCCGCGCCTGACCCGGCAGGAGATCGTTGTCGAAGATGACCACGTCCGCGTCGAGCGATTCGACGAGTTCGTGGAGCTCCCCGACCTTGCCCGAACCGAGGTACGTCGCGAGTTGGATGTCGTGGCGTTTCTGGGTGAGTTGCCCGGCGACCGTTGCCCCGGCCGATTCCGCGAGACCGCGAATCTCGTCGCACGGGTCAGCTTCGTTGGGCCAGGGGCGCTCCGGCAGCGACACACTTACCAGAACCGCCTTTTCGCTCGCGACCGAGAACTCTTCGCGCTGGGTGTCGAATGCTTTGCTGATGGTCACATCCTCCGGCGCGGGATGCGCCGCACACATTGTAAACGAAGCCGACCGGCACGGAGAAGTCTAAAGGCACCCTACCCCCCGCCCCCTCCCTAAAGGGAAGAGGCCGGTGGGGTAGGTCAACGCCCACGGCCCGACCGGGATTAGACATCCCGGTCGGGCCGTGGGTTCACCGAAGGGTGAGATTACCTGTTACTTCTCGCCGCCCGGCAGCAGCGGCACCTTCGGCAGAACGATGTCGCCCTTGCCGCTGGCGAACACCGGGTTGACCGTGACGCTGTACGACTTGCGGTCGGGGTTCACCGTGTAGGTCGCGCGGATGTCCGCGGCGGCCGAAGAGATACCGGGCATCCGCGCCTCCGCCGAGGTCGGAACGAGCGGCATCGCGACGCCGTTGGAAGAGGTCATCGGCGCGGACATCACGGACCCAGCCGTGCCGAACCCGCCGCCCAGACCGGAACCGCTTGTGGTCGCGGCCCCGCCGGTCGTCTGCCCGCGAAGTTCGGTGATTGCGTTGATCTCCTCGGCGACGGTCGCGAGCGTGGTCCGCGAACCAGCATCCAACTTGATCTCGACCGGCTTGCCGCCCAGCGGCACGTCGAGCAAGTCCACCGACTCCTTCGGCGTGCCCTTGAACTTGGTCACCTTGATGCGGGCGGTGCCGCCGATCGGCCGGCCGAATGCCTGCTTCGCCGTGACCTTGTAGGTGCCCGCGAACGCGCTCGCGGCGGTGTACACCTCGGACCGGTCGTTCGCTTGGTCGAGGACGTCGGCCTTGAGCACGCCGCCACCCGTGGTCCGCTTCTGGGTCGCCGAACACACCGAACCGGTCGGCTCCGCGATGACCAGGTCGAGGTCCGCGTTGCCTTGCCACAACAGTTCGATCACCAGGTCGCGCTGGGTCTGCTCCAGAATCGCCTTGCTGATCGCGTCGGTCTTCTGCCCGCTGGCCTTGAGTTTGGCTTCGAGTTTGGGCAGACGCTCGTTGGCCTGCTTGTGGTAGTCGATGCCATCGGTGGTGTTCCAGTCGCGCTTGAGCAACCCGTTGGCGGCCCACAGCACGGCGTCACTCTTCACGTCGGTGGCGATGTCCGCGTAGGCCATCGCGTTGGCATACGGGGTGGGGTCGTCCGGGCTGCACTCGGAGGCCCGCTTGCAGAACGCGATGGCCTGATTGTGGTTCTTCAGTTTCGCCTCGGCCTTCGCGGCCTTGAGGTACGCCTTCGCGTCGGTCGGGTCGAGGTCGATCGCGGAGACCGACGCCCGCTCGACTTCAGCCGGGCTGCCACCACCGGCCGTGAGCGCGACGGCCAGTGCCTCGTGCGCCCAGTCGTCGGTCGCCAGCCCCTTCCGCAGGTTACCCTTGAGTACCTCGGCCGCGTGCCCGTACTCGTCGAACTCCATCAGGAACTCGGCACAAGCGACGATCAGACCGGGGTCGGTCACGGTCCAGTCGATGGCGTTGCTCCAGGTGGTCTTCGGGTCGTTCCCGAGCTTCTTGCGCAGCGCCACCTTGTCGAACTTCGGGTCCGCGATCGTCGGCTTGTTGGCGGCGGCCGCGTTCACCGGCGGGTTGTTGTTAGTGCCCGGCCCGATGACGATCACGCCACCGCCCGGTTGCTTGCCCCCCGGCCCCTGCACGACGGCCTCGCCCCCCTTCTTCAACTTGATCGTGGCCGCGGAGTGGTACCGCGTGGTGCCGCGAATGACCAGCGCCTGGGCCGGCGGGTAGTAGCCAAGCGAGTTCAGTTGCGCCGCAGTCAGAATCGGCACGTCAGGGTCGCCGCCCATCCCGGGCATCGGGTTGGCGTTGGGTAACTGGGCCCACTCGCCCTTGGCGACGGTCTCAAGAATCAGGGACATGAGCAACCCTTCCTGGGTGCCACCCTGCAGCCCGAACTGGCCGCCGAGGTTGCCGAACTGGCCGAGGTTACCGCCACCGACGCCAGCGATGCCGCCGCCAAACCCCATGTTCTGCTGGTTCCCGACCTGGTTCGCCCCGTTACCGAACGGGTTGCCGTTGACGTTGCCGCCGTTCATGTTCAGCGGGTTGTTGTTCGCCCCGTTGTTGTTGTTGTTGTTGTTGTTCCCGAACGGGTTCCCGAAGTTGTTATTGTTCTGGTTCTGCGCACCCAGGACCGCGCCGAAGATGGCCAGGTTCTGGTTCTGGAACTGCTGGTTCTGGTTCAACGCCTGCTGGTTGAACGACTGTGCGATCGGCACGACCAGGTCGGCGACCGGGAACACCCGCGTCACCTTCTCCTCCAGCCGGCGCTGGAACGTGGTGATCTCGATGTAATCTGGACGAACGATGAAAGTCGCGTTCATCGACACCAGAACGATGTCGAGGAAGTTACCCATCTTGAGGCCGCGGAGTGCCGTGGCGGCGATCTTCGCCTTCTCTTCCTTGATGTTCATCTGGCCTTCGGCCTTGAAGTACTCCTCCATTACCACGAACGAGACGTTGTGCTGCTTCGAGAGGAACTGGAGCAGTTCGAACAGTGGGATCTCGTTGATGTTCGCGCCTTCCTTGAGTTGAACTTCCGTGTCCTCGATGATGCTCTTGAGTTTCTTCTGGGTCTGGCTCGCGTTCACACCGAGGTTCGAGTTCAGGTAGGCGTCGCGGCGGAGGCTGGTCAATTCGCGCCACACGGCGGCCGGCGGGAAGTGGACCGGCGGCTCGTCGGGGTACGGGATATGCGACTTCTCGGTCTGCATCATGGTAAGCAGGAACCGGTCCTCGCGGATGCGGGTCAGTTCGCGCCACTCGCGGAGTTGCGTGGCCTGCTGGCCGATGATGTAACTGGCGGTCGCCGTCACCGGGACTGGCAGACCCTTGCTGACCTTCTCCTGTACCATCAACTGCGCTTCCTGGTAGGCCAACTCGTAGCGGGCCTGCTGCATCAGTTGGCGGAACTGGTCGATGCGGTTCTTGTCGCTGGCGAGCGCGTCCTGGGCGCGGTTGAACTCGCTGAGCCGCTGCTTGGTGCGGGCGATGGCCTCGCGTTCGACGTCGGCCTGACGCTTGATCTCGGCGCCCTTGACGTACACCTCTCGCATCACGGCCTCGATGTCCGCAATCATCTGGCGGCGGGCGTCGTCGCCGATGCCGTTGTAGTCGCGGATGGTGTCGCGTTGGCGCTTGAGGTCTTCGATGGCCTGGTCCGGGTTCGTGCGGAGCAACCGACGGCCCTCGCGGATAGTCGAGTCGGCAAGCACGCGATATCGCTGCTCCTCGATCTGTCGGCGAGCGGCGGCTTCTTTCAGCAGGTCAGTGGCGGCGCCCGGGTTCACCGGCGGCGCAACCGGCAGCACTGGGTCGTTCAACTTCGGGTCTTGCAGGAAGGCGCGAGCCTTCTCGTTTGGGGTGATCTTCTGTGCGCCGGTCTTGGCCTCAACCTGCTTGAAGAGGTCGGCTTTCGTCAGTTTGCCGGCCCGAATCTTGGCGACGAGGGCGGCGCCCTGCGCGGCCTCGCGGTCGGTCGGGTCCACCTTGATCGCGGCGGCGTAGAGCTTCTCGGCTTCGTCGAAGCGATCGACGCTGATGGCCCACACCGCTTGCGTGAGGAACTCGTCGCGGTAGAGCTTCACCTGCGTGCTGGCGAGCGCGAGCGCCCGGTCGGACGCGAGCATCGCGGGCGCGTCCTTGTGCGGCGCGTTCTTCCACTGATTGACCATCAGGTTGAGGAAGAAGTGCTCGATCTGCGAAGCCGGGAGCGGTTGCGTCAGGTTGAGCGCGACCGCCTTCTTGTTCACGATGGCGTTGACAGTCAGGGTCACGGCCGCAGCCGGCTTCGCGAGTTTGCCCATCACGAGCGTGGAGCGGTCGGCGCGGAGCGGCGGCAGTTTGGTCGGGTACGACTCGGCGACCTCGTCACCGAACTTCCAGTTCACCGGCTTCGCGACCGGCACGTCGAGCGAGGTCTTCAGCCGAGTGATGAATTCCTTCTGACCGGTCGGCAGCGCGACGTCTTCCTGAACGCGAACCACGGCCCCGCCGGTGAGCGCGGCCAGCCCGTGCAGGTTGTGCGGGTCGAGCTTCAGCCCGAGCGGCACCGCGAAGAAGTACATGTCGGCCTGATCCATCGTGGTGCCGAGCGCGATGCGGTCGGCTTCGGTGACGCGCTTGAACGCGCTCTCGCCGTCGCCGAGGTACAGCACGACCTGGTGCCGGCTGCGGTTCGGCGCCATCGTCAGAAGCGCCTTCTCGATGCCGCCCTTGAGGTCGGTGGCGCCGGACCCGTACTCGACTTCCGTCAGCGCCTTGGCGGCCTCGATCACGTTCTCGGAGTTCGCGGGCTGGAAGCCCTTGCTCAACTCGCGGGTCGCGGCCGGCGTGCTGAGCGACCACACGCTCACACGATCTTCGGCCGTGAGGTTGTTCGCCAGACTGGTGACGATGTGCCGGGCCTGCTGAAGAGGCCGGCCCGCCTGGCTCGCGGAGGTGTCAACCATCACGAGCACGTCGCGGGGCCGCGCCGCGGGTGCGGTCAGCGTGGGCTGAACCTGCCACGCGAACAGGAGTTCGCCGTCCCGCGGCTGGTACGTCAGCACCGGGGTCTTGCTGAATTTGGTGGCGACGAGTTCGTCGATGAGTTTACCGCCGTCGGGCTTGCCCGTGCCGCCCGGTGGCAAGGTGCCACCCACTGGCGGGGCGGACTTGCTCAGCCGCAGATCGCCGAACATGTTGCTGCCGACGGCCGCGAAGGTGGCGACCACCCCCAACAGGACCGGCAGTACCCGCAACCGTTTCAGAGAAGTCATTGCCCGTCGCTCCTACAGGTAGGGTGTCCGGCAAAGCCGTCGGAAACCCCGGACAAGTACGAACTATCGCCCGATTGTACGCCACGGCTCAGCGGTTCCGCTACGCGAAACCCACTGAAACCGTGCAACCCTGATGGGTTGCGTCGTGTCCCGGTGGTAGAGTCTTGCGCTCGCGAGTCGCCACTGATTGGGACAGTCTAGCCGGTGTAACGGGTCTCCCGCTGCGCCGTTGGCAAGTTCATTCGATCCGGGTGCCAAAAAGCGCGTGATCCGTCATTTCGTCCTCAAAAGCGGCACGACCGGCCGGGGCTTTTGATTTGACCTTGCTCTTTCTGCGGCCTAGGCTCTTTGAGGCTCCACAACAGGATAATTCCGCCGGGACAATCGCCCGTTCCGAGTTCCCCCGTCTGTTCCACGTTGAAAACACCGCTCCGGGTTGCGAACCGAACCGCTGTTCTCTTCGAAATTTGGAACCTCGAACCCGGAACCTGGAACTTTATACTATGGCGAACCCGAACACGCCCAACAACTACCAAGCCTCCCTTTCGGCTGCCGAACTCCGTCGCCGTCTGTTGGCCTCGACACCACCACCGATTGCGGCGGTCTCGGCCACCACCGGGCCGATCGCCGAAATGATGGAAGCGGAAGAGGTTGCGCCGCCGCCGCTGCAGCAGAGTTGGTCCGGCGTGCCCACTCACGACCTTCTCTCTCGGCTGCGGATGCCTGGGAAGTCCGGCTCCGTGCCCGTTCCCGCTACGCGTCAGGCCGCGCCCGCTCCAGAACCGCCCCGCGGCGCGGTCAACCGGCGCACGCCCGCCGCGCCCGGTAACCGGCCGTACAACAACGAGCAACCCAACGCCATCGCCGGCGCGCTGAACCAACTCGCGGACATGTCACCGGAGAACAACCGCTACGACGACTCGCCGATGGGCGAGATTCAGCGAATGAAGTCGGAGAACAAGGAACTCCACGCGCTCCTCGACGAAATGAAGCACCTCCTCCAAGAGGCAAGCCAGACCGAGCAGCAACTCGTCGCGAAGGAAAAGGAGTTCGAATCGGTCGTCTCGGAGAAGGACGCGCAGATCGACGAACTGAGCGCGCAGTTGGGCGCGATTGAGGAGCAGATCGCGAACGGCAAACTAGCGCCGCTGCCACCGGTGCCGAAGACGCGCAACGAACTCGAAGAGTGGGGCGACGATCTCGAAAAAGAGAGCGCCAAACTCACGCAAGACAAGAAGAAACTCGAAGACGAGCGGCGGCAACTGCGCGACGACGAAGAGGCTCTGGAACAGCAGATGCGTCAGATGGAAGTGTCGATGGCGCGCGAGCGTGCGACGATCGCGCGCCAGGAGACTGAGTTGAAGCGACTGAGCGCGGAGATTCAGCACGAGTTGGACATCTTGCAGCGTGGCGACGCCGGGCTGCGGGAGCAAATGACGAAGTTCCAGCGCCGTGCGCAGGAAGTGATGGTCAAGCCCCCTGGGGGTGGCCCACCACCTGGCCGGCGCTGAGTTGGATAACGAACTTCAGTTAGCCGCAAGCCGCAAGCCGAAGGCGAACGTGAAGGTTCATGCTCGCCTTCGGCTTGCGGCTAACTCACTTCACTTCCCCCTTCTCCTTGCGCGAGCCGACCCACAGTAGGAACGCGCCGAGCAGCCCGAACATTCCCACGGCCGCGATCTTCGCGCCCTTCACTTCGTCCGGCGCCCACTCCTTCTTCCCGGTTTCCGGGTTCACTTCACCGAAGATGTGGAAGCCGATGTTCAGCGCCTGCTGAATCTCGGGCACGAACGCGAAGAACGCCAGGATCAGACCGCACAGCGTCCCGCCCGCGATATACCCACTGGCGAGCAGCACGCCAGGGCTGGTCTCCGATTCGGCATCGCTCTTGGGCTTGCCGCGCAACTTGTCGGCCCCCAGCCTCAGCATTCCGCCGATGAAGATCGGTGTGGACGCGCCGAGCGGGAGGTACATGCCGACCGCGACCGGCAGCGCGGACACGCCGCACAACTCCAGGGTAATCGCGAGCAGCGCGCCGGCAATGATAAGCGACCACTCCAGCGTCCCGTTCAGAATGCCCTGAATGATGTTGGCGAACAGCCGCGGGGTCGGGGCGGTGAACTCCTTCGGCGAGTCCGCCAAGTTGTCCATCTTCTTCTCTTCTTGCGAGATCGGCACGTCGGCGCGGTACACCGGTTTGCCATCGACGGTCACGAGGTAGCGTCCGGGCTTCAACTTCTCGTGTTCCCCCGTTCGCACGTGAACGACGCGGTACTCGGCCGTGTCCGCCTTCCAGCCGGGGTTGGTCGTCTTCTTGTCGCCCTCGCCTTCCGCGAACGCCTCCTGGTCGCGATCATACGGGCGTCCGGGCTTCTCGGTCGGTGAGCCGTCCGGCGCAACGAGTGTCGCGTCAGCCGGGATTCCCTTCTTCGTGTAGTGGACGCCGGCCGCGTTGAGCGCGAGCATCGTCAAGCCGATCACCAGCGCCGAAGTCACGGCGCCGATGAGGATAGCCCACTGCTGTTTCGATGGCGTCGCTCCGACGAGGTAACCGGTCTTGAGGTCTTGCGAAGTGGTGCCACCGTTCGACGACGCGATACACACCACGGCCGCGACCGTGAGCGCGGTGAGCATCGCGCCCGGCCCGGTTCGACCCAAGATGAGGAAGATGAGGCACACGAGCAACAGCGTGGCGATGGTCATACCGGAGATCGGGTTGGACGAACTCCCGACTTCGCCCGTGAGCCGGCTGGACACGGTGACGAACAAGAACCCGAACAGGAGTATCATTCCCGCGCCGAGAATGCCCTGGAAGCTCAAACCCAAACCGAGTTGTGGGACGAGCGCGAGTACCAAGACGAGCGCCACGCAGCCCCACATAACCACCGTCATCGGCATGTCGCGGTCGGTGCGCGGCAGGGCAACACTGCCCACGCCCGACGACGACGCGGCTCGCGCGGCCCGCATGTCGCGCAGGCCGCCGGTGACCGAACTGATGATGAGCGGCAGTGCCCGGAACATGCTGATGATGCCGCCGGCCGCGACCGCCCCGGCGCCGATGTACCGCAAGTACGTTTTGCGGATGGTGTCCGGCTCCATGTTGCGGACCAGGCCGGGGTCGCTTCTTTCCTTCTTCTCCTCATCTTTCCACTTGGCCGGCGCGACCGGTTCGTTCAGTTTCTCCCCGAACGTGGCGATGAGCGGACCCAGCACGAAGTACGACATCACCGCGCCGGCCATCATGAGCGCCGCGATTCGCGGTCCGATCAGGAACCCGACACCCATTAATTCCGGCGACAGTTCGCCGCTCACCTCACCGCCCTTCAGCCCGGACTTCGCGCCGCCTTCGGTCTGCGTGTAGAGCTTCTCGGCCGGTTCCGCTGCCCACAGTTTGCTCGACGCGGTCAGAAACTTGTGAACGAGCGCGATACCGAACCCGATGAACACCATCTTCGCGGTCGCGCCACCCTTCTCGCCCGCGACCAGCACTTCCGCGCACGCGGTCCCTTCGGGGTAGATCAGTTTGCCGTGTTGCTTCACGATGAACGCGCGGCGCAGCGGGATCATCATGAGAATCCCCAGCACCGCGCCGAGGACGCTTACCGTCATCACGCGAACCGGGTCCATCTCGAAGCCGAGCAACAGCAGCGCCGGCATGGTCACGCCGACGCCGAACGCGATCGACTCGCCGGCACTGCCGGCCGTCTGGACGACGTTGTTTTCGAGGATGGTCGTCTTCCGCACCTTGAAGGCTTTCGAGAACGCGCGGAACAGAGTGATCGACAGCACCGCGATCGGCACCGACGCCGATACAGTTAACCCGACCTTCAGCACGAGGTACAACGAAGACGCGCCGAAAATGATGCCGAGCACGATGCCCGCGAGGATCGCGGGTAAGGTGAACTCGGGTGGCGACTCGGTCGTGGGGACGAACGGCTGGTGCGGAGGCGATTCCGGCTCGCCGCTCGGAGTCTTCTCGGACGACATAGGTTTGCCCGGTGCGAGTGCGGGTTCGGTGGTGGAGAGTTGAAGCCACAGCTTACATCTCTTGTAGGGTGGGGCAAGGCTTTGCGCAGGCCCACCGTTGCTGTGCGAAGATGGTGGGCCTGTGCAAAGCCTTGTCCCACCCTACAAGAACCGCGACGCTCCCTAAAATACCCGTGACACTTCCTCTCCGGTAGCTTCGATGAATCGCGTGCGCATTGGCAACGGGTGCGGGTTCTGGGGCGATAACCTCGACGCGCCCCTACGCCTCGCGTCGGACGGCCAACTCGATTACCTCACGCTCGAATACCTCGCCGAACTCACGATGTCGATTCTCGCCGTGCAGAAGGCGAAGGACGCGAGCGCAGGCTTCGCCACGGACTTCATCGACGTACTCACCAGACTCACGCCGACCCTCAAGGCGCAACCGCGACTTAAGATCGTCACCAACGCGGGCGGCATGAACCCAAAAGCGTGCGCGATTCAGGCGAAGCGGGTACTCGCGGCTGCGGGTCTCCTGGAGAAGAAAGTCGCGGTCGTCGGCGGCGATGACCTACTCCCGAGACTCGATGAACTCTTTGCGAGCGGGCACCAACTCAACCACCTCGACAACGGTTCGTCGCTCTCCGCGATTCGCGACAAGGTCGTGAGCGCGAACGCCTACCTCGGCGCAAAACCGATCGCGGACGCGCTTGAGCGAGGCGCGGACATCGTGATTACCGGGCGCGTTGCGGACGCGTCTCTCACGGTCGGTCCCGCGGTACACGAGTTCGGCTGGAACTTCGACGCGGCGCATCTCGACCGCATCGCGGCGAGCACGGTCGCGGGTCACCTCATCGAGTGCGGTGCGCAAGCCACTGGCGGGTTGTGGATCAACGCGGACGAATCCACGCACCTGGAGAACGTCGGCTATCCGATCGCGGAGATGCTCGCAGACGGCACGTTCACGATCTCGAAACCGGACGGCACCGGCGGAGCGGTGAACATCGAAACAGTGGCTGAACAACTGCTCTACGAAGTGGCGGACCCGGCGCGCTACTTCACGCCCGACGTGACCGCGGACTTCACAACCGTGAAGTTGTCGCAACTGAAGCCCGACGTGGTATCTGTGACCGGTGGCACCGCGAACGGCATCACCGACACCTACAAGGTGTCGGTAGCGTACCGCGACGGCTTCATGTCAGCCGGCACGCTGGTCATCGCGGGTCCGAACGCCGCGACGAAAGCACACCGCTCCGGGGCGATTCTGCTTGAGAAACTGAAGCAAGCCGGGTTCACCTACGCTGAGAGTCGCGTCGAAGCGCTGGGCGCGGGCGATTGCGTTCCGGGCATCGTGACCGCGACCTTCAATCCGCCGGAAGTGGTGCTTCGCGTCGCGGTGCGCGACCCACGAAAGGCCGCCGTCGAGCGGTTCACGAAGGAGTTCGCGCCTTTAGTGACGAGCGGTTTCCCGGGTACGACGGGTTACACGGTGGGGCGCCCGCCGGTGCGCGAGGTGTTCGCGTACTGGCCGGCGCTCATCGCGAAATCGGCGGTTGTCCCCATCGTGGAGGTCGTGTAATGCCGAACGTTCCGCTTTCAGAGATCGCGCACGGGCGCAGCGGCGACAAGGGCAATCACGCGAACGTCGCTGTGGTCGCGTACACCGATGAAGGCTTCGCGTGGCTCCGCAAACACCTCACCGCAGAAGTGGTGGCGGCGTATTTCGCGCCGCTCGGAGCGACTCGCGTGGAGCGATTCGAGGCAGCGAACGTCCGCGGGCTGAACTTCATGTTGTACGACGCCCTGGCCGGTGGCGCGAGCCGTTCGCTGCGCACCGACACACAAGGCAAGACGCTAGCGCTGGCGTTGCTGCGGATGGTGGTGGAGTGGGAAGCAACCCCTCCCCAACCCCTCCCCTAAGAAGGGAGGGGCGAAAACAGAAAACAAAACCGTGAACGCGTAGCGTTCGCATCTTAGCCCCTCCCTTCTTAGGGGAGGGGTTGGGGAGGGGTTTTTGTGTCCGACATCGTTCAATACGCCCTGCGGTCACCGGCCGCGGTCATCACGCTCAACCGGCCCGACAAGCGCAACGCCCTTTCGCGCACGATGATCGCGGAACTCACTGACGCGTTCCTCCGCGCCGCGAACGACGACACGGCACGATGCGTGATCCTCACCGGCACCGGACCCGCGTTCTGCGCCGGCATGGATCTCGACGAGCTTCGCAACACGCTCGGACCTGAGCAGGGGAAGGTTTGGGAAGACGCGACGCGGCTCTCGGCGCTCTACGAACTCATCTACACACTACCGAAGCCGACCATCGTGGCCGTGAACGGCGCCGCGGTCGCGGGCGGCGCGGGGTTGGTAACTGTGTGCGACCTCTCGGTAAGCATTCCCGACGCGAAATTCGGTTACCCCGAAGTGCGCCGCGGACTCGTCGCGGCGATGGTGATGCCTCACCTCCTGCGGCACGTCGGCGAGCGCACCGCGCGGTGGCTGCTGCTCACCGGTGAACTCATCGACGGACTCGCGGCGCTTCGCGTGGGGCTGGTGAATCAAATCACGTCAGCCGAGAACCTCGCTGCGACCGCCGAGGCGTGGGCGCAGGCGCTCGCGGAGGGTGGCCCGAAGGCGCTGGCGGCCACGAAAGAACTTCTGCGCGGCTGTTCGCGCCAGGGCGTCGCGGTGAACGAACTCGCGAAGGCCAGCGCCGCGCCGCGTCTAACCGACGAGTGCCGCGACGGGTTAACCGCGTTCTTCGAGAATCGCCCCGCCCCGTGGGTCGGGCCAAAGGGGTGATTGGGACTACCCCAGAAGCGGTTTAGCGCGGATCCGGAGGGGCCGAATGGCTTGTCGCCCGAGTTCGCGCGGACCCTCTTGGTCCAACGCTAAACCGCGTCTGGAGCGCTACACGCTCCGGTACGCGGCTTCGAGGTGCTTCACGTAGGTCGCGGCGTCCGTCAGCGGCGAATGTGCCATCATGTCGCGGAGACCGGCACGCAGTTCGGCCAGCGCCACGCGCTGGTCCGCCCATGTCGCGGCCAGCGTCACGAGTTGCTCCGGCGTGTCCCCGATGAACTCCGGTAACCCCAGCGCGTTCAGCAAACTTAACCCCTGGCGACCCCGCGCGTCGTGGCCGGCGACCGTGAGTACTGGAACGCCCATCCAGAGCGAATCGCACGTCGTCACCGCGCCACCGTAGGGGAACGGGTCGAGCATCAAGTCGAGCGGCTGGTACGCGTCGAAGTAATCAGCCCCCGAAAGCCGGTACACCACTTCGAGCCGGTCCGACACGACCCCGCGCTGCGTGAACCTCGCCGCCAGTTCCTCTGACGACGACACCGGCTGACCCGCGAGCAGCACCAACCGCGACTTCGGCACAGCCTTCAGGATCGCGGCCCACGCGTCTACGCATGGGTCGGACAACTTGCCCGGGTGGTTCTGGCACCCGAAGGTAAACGCACGCCGCCCCGCGGGCAACGGGTTCAGCGCCGGCGCGTCGGGCGGCGGAACGTACGACCAGCCGAGGTCGGGCAGACACAGCAGCTTTTCCGTGTACAGCGGTTCCGTGCCGGGCGGATCGACGCGCGCGTCCGTCACGCGGAAGTCCATCGCCCGCATTCCGGTCGTCACGGGGTAACCGAAGAGACTCATTTGCGTCGCGGCCGGTGCGCGCGCGAACACCAGTAATCTGTTCCCCGGCGTGTGGCCGTTCAGGTCAACGAGAATGTCGATCTCGTCGCCACGGATCAGTTCTGCGGCCGGCGCGTCGGGCAGGTGCGAAATCGGCTTCCACGCGTCCGCGAGCCGGCGCAGGCGGTCGAACGCGTCCTCGCGCCGGGAAGAACTCGGGTACGCGGTGACGTGGAACTGAGTGCGGTCGTGATGCCTAAAGAGTGCTTCGAGAAACGCGATGGCCGCCCGCGTGCGGAACTCGCCGAACACGTAGCCCACACGAATCCGACCGGGCGTGTTCGGTTCGCGCTTCCGCGGCTGGTCCTGCGGCGAAAGCACATCCGCATGAGCGTTCGCCCAGGTGATGTGTTCGTCTCGCAGTTCTTCGGGCGTGAGCGTAGCGGAGTACAGCAGGTTGGAGAGCAGCGCGCTTTGCGCGATCGGATTGGGTGCCAGTTCGAGTGCCTGCCGCAGCGAGTCCACAGCTTCCGCGACGCGTCCCTGTTCGCCGAGGCTGGTGCCCAGGTTCGTCCACGCGTCCGCGAACAGAGCCTGAACCTGTACCGCGGCGCGGTACGCCCGCTGCGCGTCGTTGGTGCGCCCGGCGGCCTCGTAAGCCACGCCAAGCGCATTGTGCGCCTCCGGGTAGTCCGCGCGGAGAGCTATGGCCCGCTCCAGCGTTTCGATTGCCTCGTCCGTCAGGCCGACCGCGGTCAGGTGAAGACCCAGATTGCAGAACCCGCGTGGGGCGTCGGGGAACCGCGCGACCGATTCGCGGAACGCCGCGACGGCTTCGGCGCCGCGCCCGCACCGCGCGAGCGCGTCACCCAGAAGGTTCAGCCCTTCGGGCACGTCCGGGTTTACCGTGACGGCGCGGGCGAAACACTCCACCGCGCGCGGCCAATCGCCCAGGTCGCTGACCGCAAGACCCAGGTTGAGGAGTACCGCGGGCGCATCCGGGACAACCCTCATCGCGTCCTCGTAGTGCGGAACGGCGTTCGCGGGACGCCCGGTGCGGCGGTACAGGTTGCCGAGGTTGAAGTGAGCTTCAAGTTGATCGGGGTACGCGGCGAGCGATTCGAGGTACAGGCGCTCGGCCTCGTCGGTGTCGCCGCGCCGGGAGACGATCGTACCGAGTTTGGCGAGACACGCGGGGTGGCCGGGTACGGCTTTGAGGAACTGCCGGTAACCCCGTTCGGCCTCGTCGAGAGCGCCCGCTTGGTGCGCCGCGGTGGCGCGCTGAAAGAGTTCGTCCGGGGTGGCCACGGTTCCCTCCGTGAACAATGTTGGGAGTTACGCAGTTGGTTGTTTTTAGCCCTCGCAGAGGGCGGCAGATGCTCGTCCAGGGTTCCATTGCAGGACCGCGAATTCCGGTCGTAAGTCCTTACGGAACGATGCCGGCGAGTGGCGTTCTATTGCAAGGCAGAGTTCTGTGGAGTTCCCCACGAATAGTGGGCAGTTTTTAGCGGCGGGTCGATGGTCGGTTCCGCCGCGAAGCCGCGCGACCCGACCACCGTCACAACAACGGCACACAACAAGAAGCGATGCACGCTACGACCTCGCGCGAGAGTGGAACGGCACGACCGGCGTGGTTCGCCGGTCGCGTGCGTTTGGTCAACGGTCGTCACCTTCGTCGTCATCTTCGGCCGTCAGGCTTCGCGGCGGAACCGGGTCGCCCTCGATGGCGAAACTCTGACTCTGCGTTTGGCCGTCCACGGTCAGAACAACGCGGTACGCGCCCGCTGGAACCTGTCGCCCACCGAAGCGCCCGCCGGGACCGCCGGCGCCCGCGGTGCTCCACGTTAGTTTATGCAAACCGGAGTCCGTTCCGCCGGGCACCTCGCCGACCTTCTTGCCGTCGATGTCCTGAAACTCCAGCGTCACCTTCGTCGCCTTCTTGGGAAGCGAGTAGAAAACGTGCGCGCCCGGCGCGGGGTTCTCTCCCACGAACCGCCGACCGGATCGCCCGCGACTCGGCATCTCCTGCCACCGAACCACCGTGTTCGGCTTGTATAGCGTCGCTTCCTCCTTGATCTTCTCGGACGCCATCTGCCGTAGCGCGGTCACGTCGAGAATCCACAAACTGCGGCCGTGCGTCGCGGCGACGATCTCGCCCGCGGTTGGGTGAATCGCGACTTCGTGAACCGCCACGGTCGGCAAGTTGTTGTTGATCTTCGTCCACGACTTACCGCGATCCAGCGACACGAACAACGCGAACTCCGTGCCGCAGTAGAGCAAGTTCGGGTTCTTGATGTCCTCGCGCAGGCAGCGAGTGGACCCGGTCGGCAAGTTTGCGGTGATCGGGGTCCACGTCTCGCCGAAGTCGTCCGAACTGTAGACGTGCGGGTTGTCGTCGTCCATCCGGTGCGCGTCGAAGCACGCGTACACGCGGCCCGCGATGAAGCGCGACGGCTCGAGGGTCGCGACCCACGTCGGCTTCTTGAAGCCCACCTTGTCGGTGATGTTCACCCAGTCCTTGCCGCCGTTCTTGGTGCGCCAGAGGTAGCCGTCGTCGGTGCCAACGTACAGCACGTCCGGGTTCAGCGGCGACTCCGCCAGCGCGGTCGCGCTGCCGTGCTTCGTGCGCGTGATCTCCGGCGAAATCACCTGCGGGTTGTCACCCTGCTTCACCGACTTGAACACGTAGTTCCCGGCACTGTAAACGATGTGCGAATTGGCGTTCGAGAGGATGTATGGCGTGTTCCAGTTGAACCGGTATCGCGGGCCGTTCGGCGCGGCGACCGGTTTAATGGAAGCGCGTTCGTTGGTGCGCAGGTTATACCGCACCATACCGCCGTTCTGACTCTCCGCGTAAATCTGATCCGGGTCGTTCGGATCAACGCGACACACGTAGCCGTCGCCGCCGTTGATCGAGATCACGTCTTCGTTGAGCGGCCCGCCGCGAAGACCCATGCTCGGTTGTCCCCAGCAGCCGTTGTCCTGCAACCCGCCGTACACCCAGTACGGTTTCTTGCTGCACACCGCGACATGATAGAACTGCGCCAGCGCCATGTTGTTGTGATGGTCCCAGTTCGTGCCGCGATCATAGGTCGAGTAGAACCCGCCGTCGGTGCCGATGATCTGGTGGCGCCCGTCCTTCGGGTCGAGCCAGAGCGCGTGCTGGTCCGCGTGAATGCCGCGACCGCCGGTCTGGAACGACTTGCCGCCGTCGCGCGAGACCGCGAGGTTCACGCCCAAGATGTACACGTGGTTCGAGTCGCTCGGATCGACTCGCACCTGGCTGAAGTACATCGGTCGCGGGTTGATGCTGTTGATCCGCTCCCACGAACCGCCGCCGTCGACGGACTTGTACACGCCGCCGTACTGGAAACTGTCCGGTCCTTGTTGGGTCTGCACGTTCGCGGCCTGCCCGCCGTAGTTGGCGCCGAACGGCCTGGTGGCCGACGCACCCCCCGGTCCGCCGAACCCGCCCTTCGGCTGCGGGCGTTCGGCGTAGGTCAGTTCGAACACGCCGACCTTGTTGTCGCGCAGCACTTGCAGTTTCACCTTGTCGTTCGGCTTCGCGGCGCCGGCGACCGCGAGCATTTCCTCGTAGGTCTTCACCGCCTTGTCGCCCATCTTGTTCACCACGTCATCGACCTTCAGCCCCGCGGTCTCCGCCGGACCGCCAGTGATCACGCGTGTGATCTTCGCGCCGGCACCGTCCGCGTCTTCGCCGGTCAGACCCATGTACGCGTTGCTGGCGACGACTGCGCCCTTCTTGGGCGCACCCATGCCGATCTTCTCGCAATCGACCACCGCGAACAGCACGTTCGGGTCTTTCTTGTAGATGTCCAGCCCGATGCGGCCCATGTTGCTCGTCGGCAAACCGTTGGTCAGCTTCTTGAACGTCTTGCCGCCGTTCAGGGTCTTGTAGATGCCGGCTCCCTTGCCCCATTTCATGACGGGGTCGTAGGAGTCGTAGCCGTCGGGGATGCCGCCACCGGGCCACGAATCGTACTCGTCGCGCCGGCGCTCCCACATCGCGACGTAGATCACGTCCGGGTTGGAGGGGTCCATGCGCGCGTCGATGACGCCCGTGTTGTCGTCGAGGTAGAAGACCTTCTCCCACGTCTTGCCGCCGTCGGTCGTCTTGAACAGCCCGCGTTCCTGGTTTGCGCCGTACAGTCGGCCCAGCGCGCCGACGTAAACGATGTCGGGGTTCGTCGGGTGAACGAGAATCTTGCCGATCTGGAACGTCTGCTTCAGCCCCATATTCTTCCACGATTTGCCGCCGTCGGTGGACTTGTACACGCCGTCGCCGAACGAGACCGAGTTCCGCGGGTTGTTCTCGCCGGTGCCGACCCACACGATGTCGCGGTTCGACGGGGCGACGCACACGTCGCCGATGGAAACGGTGGCTTCCTTGTCGAACTGATGGGTAAAGGTGACGCCGTTGTTGGTGGTTTTCAGCAACCCGCCGCTCGCGGTGGCGACGTAATAGGTGGAAGGGTCCGCCTCGAACACGGAGATCGCGGTGATGCGCCCACCCATGTTGGCGGGACCGATGTTGCGCCAGGTGAACGACTTCGCCCAGTTCTCCGGCAGGGTGAAGTTCGGCGGTGGGGGATCCTTCTCCTTGTCTTTCTGTTTGCCTTTCGGTTGTGCGAACACGTCCGGGCTGGACGGGGGCACGAGAAGACAGACACCGAGCGCCAAGGCGAACACGCCAAGGGCAGAACGCGAGCGCGAGGTCATGGAGGCAACTCCGAGCGGGAAACGATGTGCTGGCAAGAAGATAGTCGGCGGCGAACCGCGACGGTAGCGAATTCCGCGGCGCGTTACGCCTTGCGGGCATGTGAGGAAGAGATTTGACTCTCCCGTGTCGCACGGCTACCGTCAAGCGAGAATCCCAAGCCCGCCCCGATTGAACCCACCCACCGCACACCCGGACGGCAGACCACCGCACTCGCCCGATTCAACAGTGACTCGAACACCATGAAGCCCCTCTCCCGCCGCGACGCGTTGAAAGCCGGTTCCGCCCTCCTCGCCGGTGTGGCCGTCCCGCACCACTCACTCGCCGCGGGCGACGACAAGTCAGAGCCGGTCAAGCCCCGAGCAGTCGCCGGGGTGGTCACCGTCTACCGGAAGAACTCGCACGCAGATGTAATCCTCACGAAGATCCTGGAGGGCTGGAAGCACGACGGCGGACCGGGACCGGCGCTCAAACTGGCCTCGCTGTACGTCGATCAGTTCCCCGACGACGACACGGCGCGGGCGATGGCGAAGAAGTATGGCGTGCCAATCTTCGATTCGATCGAAAAGGCCGTCACGGTTGGCGGGAAGTCGATCGCCGTCGATGGCGTGATCAGCATCGGCGAACACGGCGACTACCCGACGAACGCGCTCGGACAAAAGCTCCACCCGCGGAAAAGATTCTTCGAGGGAATCACCAACGCGTTCGAGAAGTACGGGCGTGTGGTGCCGGTGTTCAACGACAAACACCTCGGCCCGACCTGGGCGGATGCGAAGTGGATGTACGACCGCGCCGTGAAACTGAAGGTGCCGTTCATGGCCGGGTCGTCGCTGCCGGTGACCTTCCGCAGTCACAAACTCGCGGTGCCGGTGGGGAGCGAGATCGAGGCTGCGGTCGGCATCGGCTACAGCGGGTTTGACATTTACGGCAGCCACGCGCTGGACTGTTACCAGTGGTTCGTGGAACGCCGCAAGGACGCCGAGAAGGGCGTGAAGTGGGTGCAGTTTCTTTCGGGGCCGGACGTGTGGAAGGCCGTCGATGACGGCTTCGTGGCGAAAGACGTTCTCCAGGCAGCGTTCGACATCGTGGCGAAACCGAACGCGAAAGACATGCGCGCGGACGATCGATCCGCACTGTTCCTCTTCGAATACGCCGACGGGTTCCGCGGCGCGCTGTTCATGTTGCCCGCTGTCGCCAAGATCGGCGTCGCGGTGAAACTCAAGGGGCAGAAGCCTGCGGCCACCAGCATCGAAGAACGACCTGAGCCGCGATACCCGCATTTCGCGTATCTGCTCAAGGCCGTTGAAACCATGATCCACACTGGCCGTCCGAGTTACCCCGTTGAGCGGACGTTGCTGACGAGCGGCATCCTCGATCGGGCGCTCACATCGCAGTCGAAGAAGTCGGCCAAACTCGATACTCCAGAACTGGCCGTCGCGTACAAGCCGGTCGATTACCCGTACGCACCCGAACCGGACTTGCTACTCTCCCCGCCGAAGTAGGTCGGCCCACACCGCACCGCTACCTCGCGGGTGGCTCACGCCATGATTTCCTTCACCACGTTGCCGAACACGTCGGTAAGACGGAAGTCGCGACCGGAGTAGCGGTAGGTGAGTTTCTCGTGGTCGAGGCCCATGAGGTGGAGCAGCGTGGCGTGGAAGTCGTGGGTGTGAATACGACCCTCGGTGACGAACGCCCCAAACTCGTCGGTGACGCCGTGGATGTGACCGCGTTTCACGCCGCCACCGGCCATCCACATCGAAAACGCGGCGGTGTTGTGGTCGCGGCCGTCCTTGCCCTCGGTGTTCGGCGTTCGCCCGAACTCGCCGCCCCAGACCACCAGCGTGTCGTCCAGTAGGCCGCGCTGCTTCAGATCCATGAGCAGCCCGGCGATTGGTTTGTCCACCGCGGCGGCGTTCTTCGCGTGCCCGGCGAACAGGCCGCTGTGTTGGTCCCAATTGGCATGGTTGACGACCACGAAGCGGACGCCGCGCTCAGCCAACCGGCGGGCCATCAGGCACTTCTGCCCGTAGTCGGCCGTCGCCTTGTCGTCGATGCCGTAGAGGGCGGTGGTCTTATGAGTCTCCTTCGACATGTCGAAGGCCTCACTGGCCTCGGTCTGCATGCGGAAGGCCAGTTCAAAGGTCTTGATGCGGGCGTCGAGCCGGCTCTCCTCGGCGCGTGGAGTCTGATGCAGTTCGTTCAATTGCTTGAGCAGGTCGAGTTGCCCGCGCTGCTCGGCCACCGGTTTCTGCGGCTCCAGATTGGGGATCGGCGTCTTCGAGTCCCCGACCCGGGTGCCCTGGTAGGCGGCCGGGAGGAACGCCGAGCCGTAGCACTTGGCCGGGTCGGCAAGGCTCGACGCGGCGCCGAGGACGACGAACCCGGGCAGGTTCGCGTTCTCGGTGCCCAGGCCGTAGAGCAGCCACGATCCGATCGAGGGCCGCAGGAACAGCCCGCTGCCCGTCATCATTTCCAGAGTGCCCTGCGCGTGGAAGAAACTGTCGCACGTCATCGACCGGACCAGGCACAGGTCGTCGGCGCACCGGGCGACGTTCGGAAACAGTTCGCTGACATCAATGCCCGCTCGCCCATACTTGGCGAACTTCCAGGGTGACGGGAAGGCGTTGCCCAGTGGTCGCGGCTTGCCGAGCAACTTGTTGGTGTTCTCGGGCAACACCGGCAGTCGCTTGCCTTCCCACTTCGCGAGTCCCGGCTTGGGGTCGAACGTGTCCATCTGGGCCGGACCGCCCGACATGAACAGGAAGATGATCCGCTTGGCGCGCGGCTTGAAGTGCGGCGCCAGGGTGGACACCGTCGGGGCCGCACGGGCCGAGTCGGCCAACATCCCGGCCAGCGCCACCGAACCGAACCCGCCAGCGAGTTGGCCCAACATCTCCCGTCGCGACAGCGGCCGTCCCATGTCAGTCCTCAGTGAGTCAATCGTCGGGCGCCGGGTGAACCCCGACGCGTCCTCATACAAGAACTTGGTGTCGCTTTGTCTAACGACCCGCTCGCACAACAATAGTTTCAAAGGAGATTGTAACGACGCATGGGGGGTCCTGAGTTCAAGATTCTCAGGCACTTGAACCGGAGTTCCCACGCGTCACGGATACTCTACAATCACGCTCGCGTGTCGCCGAGTGCGTGGGTGAGCGAACTGCGGCTGGTTGAGATGCTCGACTGGCTTGCCGACCGCATCCGCTTCAGATACCCACACACGCAACGCATCGTCCTACCCAACAACACAGGTACGAACTGACCAACGGCTTGAAACTACTGGCCAGGGGGCGGTTAACCTGGTCCGCTCCCTGGCAGTAGCGGCTCGTTTGCCAGCCCCTTCACCGCCGTACACCCTCACGATTCCTTCAGCAACTCCGCGACGGCGGCATCGGCCACGCACTTTCCGCGGTGCGTGAGCCGCACTGACAACCCGTTGTCACTCACGATGTCGTTGTCGCGAAGCAGCGATAGCGCACGCGGTGCGAGAGCGTCTAACTCGAAGCCGGTTTGCTCGCGGAAACGCACGCGGTCAATCCCATCCGTGCGGCGAAGTTGCGTTGCCATCGTCTCGAATGCTCTCGCACGCGGGGCCAACTCCTCGCGCTGGAACGCAAGCGACTCCCCACTCAACGCTTTGCGGATGTAGAGCTTTGTATCGCGCACGTTTAACTCGCGAACGCCGCTCACGTATCGCGCCGCGCCCACACCGAAACCGTAATACGCTTCGTTCGCCCAGTATCGCTCGTTGTGCCGGCACCGGAAACCCGGCTGTGCGAAGTTCGATATCTCGTAATGTTCGAAACCGGCCAGCGCGAGCCGGTCCATCGCGTGTTCGTACATCGCGAGTTCGTCATCTTCGGGCACCGCCGTCACCGCGCCGCGGGTTTGCTGTTTCCACAGCGGAGTGCCCTTCTCGTAGGTCAGCCCGTAAGTCGAGATGTGTTGCGGCCCGAACGCGAGCGCGGCTTCGAGATCCGCTTGCCACCCCGCGAGCGTGGAACCGGGCGCGCCGAAGATCAAGTCGAACGAAACGGTGTCGATGTGTTTGCGCACCGCTTCGACAGCGCGCCCGATGTGCTCGGGAGCGTGGCGACGATCAAGGGCCGCGAGCGAATGAGGCTGGAACGACTGCACGCCAATGCTGACGCGGTTCACGCCGAACGCGGCCAGTACCGCGGCTTTCTCTTCGGTCAGCGAATCGGGGTTGGCTTCGACTGAAAATTCAAAGGCGGAAGGCGGAAGGCGGAAGGCGGAAAAAACTAATGCCGACCTGTCTTCGGTTTTGTCTTCTTCCGCCTTCCGCCTTCCGCCTTCCGCCTTCGTTGAAGGCAACCAGCGCGTGATCGCTTTCAGCAAGTGTTCCAATTGGTTCGCTGTCAGGTGCGTGGGCGTGCCGCCGCCGATGAACACGCTCTCCACCGGGCGCGGTTCGCTCAGTGTCGCGAGTTCAGCCGCGAGCGATTCCAGATAAAGGTCGATGAGATGGTCAGACCCCGCAGTCACGGCGAAGTCGCAGTACCCGCAGTGGTGCGCGCAGAACGGAACGTGAACGTATGCCGTGCGCGGGTCAAGCCAGGGTCGGGAAGAGTTCATAGTGAGCAGCGGACAGCGGGCAGTAAAGAGCAAGCGACACGTTCGCCCACTCTTGTCTGCCCACTGCCCACTTTACACTGCCTGCTGTTTAAGGGAACAAAACCGAGACGCCCGCGATGATCCCGGCTTCGGCGGTGGTGCCCGTGAGCGTCAGCCCCGGCGGGTACAGGTAATACGGGCTGGGGCTACCGGGCAAGCACTTGCCGGCGCTCGTGTCCCAGAACCCATGTACCGCCCCGGACGCGAGGCTCTGCGGCCACAACAACATGTCGCGGTAGAAACTCCCCGCGGACACGAGCGTCGAGAGCGGACCCAAGTCCCACCCCTGTCGCTCCGCATTGCGCCCTTCAAAATGGAGCCGCCGGTGAACCACGTAACCAGGCTCGATGTGCAGCGTGCGCGGCGAGTAGGTCAGCGTCTTCGGCTGGTACGACAGGCCTCGCGGACTGACCTCCGGTAGCGACGGGAACACGAACGTGGCCGGGTCGATTTTTCTTTTGGCCTTGAGTTCTGTCGCCTTAACGGCGTCCATGATCGCTTTTTCAAGCTCGAGATCGTTGTAGATGCTGTTGAAGATCTTGTCACGCGACGGCAACTGAACCTCTTTCGGATCGACGGGCGGCGGCTTGAATTCTTGCTTCTTGTCGGACGTTGACGTCGTGTCGCCCGGCTGTGTGGCGGAGTTGATCGGCGTTGCCGCTGGCGGGACGTTCACTGCGGGCGGCTGAAGGTACGCCGGGGGCGGAAACGGGGGAAGCGACGGCCGCACCGGAACGACGTGCACGTCGGGGGTCGCGACCGGTGTCAGCACGGGGCGCCCCGGATCGTTGACCTGCGCCACACCGTCGGTCGGAAGTCCGCCACCGGTCGCGGTAAGCGCGTCAGCCGGCTTCTGGAAATACATCACCGTGCCGCTGAACCCCGGCATCGCACCGGACGCGGGGCGTGCGGGTTGCGATTGCGGCGGTGGCGTTCGCGGGCGGTAGCCCGGCGGTAGCGGCAACCCCTTCGGCTGCGGGCCGGGCGGTTGCGCCAGAGCGGATGTCGCGAACAGCGCCAGCAACAGCGCGGCCTTAGCCGCCAATGTCCCCGGCGTAATCGACCGAACTGTAGTTCGGCGCTTCCTGCGTGATAGCAATGTCATGCGGGTGGCTCTCCTGCACACTCGCCGCGGTCACCTGAATGAACCGGGCCTTGGTACGCAACTCGTCCAGCGTCTTGCAGCCGCAATACCCCATGCCGGCCCGCACGCCGCCGACCAACTGGTACACATAAGGCGAGAGGTGTCCCTTGAACGGAACCCGCCCCTCGACCCCTTCGGGCACCAACTTCCCGTTCGCCGGCTGGGCCGGACCGCCGGACCCGCTGCCCTGGTGGTAGCGGTCAGCGCTGCCGGCCATCATCGCGCCGAGCGAACCCATTCCGCGATACTGTTTGAACGACCGACCGCGGTACAGGATCAGTTGCCCGGGACTTTCGGCGAGTCCCGCGAACAGCCCGCCGATCATGCACGAGAACGCGCCCGCCGCGAGCGCCTTCGTGATGTCGCCGCTGTACCGGATGCCGCCGTCCGCAATGACGGGAATGCCGGTTCCGGCGAGTCCTTTCACCACGTTCGCGATGGCCGACATCTGCGGCACGCCCACACCCGAGACGATTCGCGTCGTACAAATTGATCCCGGACCAATTCCGCACTTCACGCCGTCGGCACCGGCTTCGGCCAGCGCTCGCGCGCCTTCGACCGTCGCAACGTTCCCCGCAATCACGTCGATGTTGTGCCGCTTCTTCAGTTCGCGCACCGTTTCGATCACGTTGCGGCTGTGACCGTGCGCCGAATCCACCACCAACACATCGACGCCGGCCTCGATCAGCGACGCGGCCCGATCGAACTCGCGCACCCCGATCGCGGCCCCGACCTTCAACCGACCCCGCACGTCCTTGCACGCCTGTGGGAACTTTTGCGTCTTGTCGATGTCCTTGATCGTGATCAATCCCTTCAGTCTGAATTGATCGTCTACCAGGAGTAATTTCTCCACCTTATTTTTCGTGAGTAGCTTTTCGGCCGCGTCGAGCGTGGTGTTCTCCGGGGCGGTCACGAGGTTCTTCTTCGTCATCACCTCGTCGAGTTTCTGCTCGTTGTCGTCGAGGAACTTGAGGTCACGTCGTGTGAGAATGCCCTTCAGGACGCCGTTGACGGTGATCGGCACGCCGCTGATGTGGTGATCCTCCATGATCTTGCGCGCGTGGCCCACCGTGTCGTCCGGCGGCAGCGTGATTGGGTCCGTGATGATCCCGTTCTCGCTCCGCTTCACCTTGTCCACTTCGCGAGTCTGGAACGCGATCGTGAGGTTCTTGTGAATGATCCCGATTCCGCCCTCCTGCGCGAGCGCGATCGCGAGTTCGCTTTCGGTAACGGTGTCCATCGGGCTGGAGACAATGGGAATGTTGATCCGCACGTTCCGCGTGAGTTGGGTCCGCACGTCCGTGTCCCGTGGTACGATGTCGCTGTACCCCGGTTCCAACAGTACGTCATCGAAGGTGATACCCTGATACGCGATGCGGTCCTGCATTAGCGGCTCCGGTCGGTGGATGACGCGAAGGAAAGTGTGGTCTGGGATTATAGGGAGGTGAGCCAAACCGCGTCGATGGGAAGTGCGTTGAGTTTGAGTAGGGGTGAAAGGGAGAAGGGGGAAAAGGGTGAAAAGACAAGGCACGAT
>CAMDQN010000073.1 GCA_945905925.1 Singulisphaera sp. GP187 | reverse complement strand
GGGAAAGAAGGCCAGCAAGTAGGAAGCACCGGCTCAGAGGTTCTGAGCCGGTGCGAGCTTTAGACGAGTTGCAGCGTACCGCGCGTGACGCCGAGTTGATTGAGCGCGCGGAGTTGTCGCCACGTCTCGCGGCCGTCGTCAAGGCCAGCGACAACGCGCGCGTACTTGTCGAGCAGTTGCTTCGTTTGCTCCGCGTTCTCTCGCAAGAGATCGACGCGGAACAAGGTGATGCCGAGTTCGCGCATCCGCCCGACGTACTCCGCGCCACTTTGCGGAACGGAGTTGTAGACCGTGTTCCGGCAACCCGTATCGACGTGAACCGGGAACAGCGCGCCTACCCGGTCGCGAAGCTCAACCTTGTGCCGGTCGCACGGACGCCCGCAATCGGTGTGGTCTTTGCCCGTGCTGAGGAAGGCCGCGAAAACACACGATTCTGTGTGAAACATGGGCATGTGCTGATGGATTACCGGCTCGAACCAGTTCGCGGGCGCGCGCCGGACCATCGACGCGAACTGATCCCAGTTCAGATCGAAACTCGGCACGAGCCGTTCCAGCCCGGCGTTCATCAGCACGTCGGCGGTGAGTTCGTTGGCGACGTTCAGGCTGAAGTCGCCGATCAACCGCGTGTGCGGGAGTTGCTCTTGGTAGTAGCCGATGGACGCGAGATTCCGCACGAGAACGATGTCGGGTTCGGCACGCGCGACGATCGCCTGAAAGCCGTTTTCGCTGGGCTTCCACACACGGGGCGGGGCCAACCCAATGGGTACGCCCGCGGCGCGAGCCTTCGGCACCGCGTCCTTGTAGAGGCGCAAGTCCTCGAAATCGCAGTACACCGCGACCGCCTTCGGCAGGCTGTCGGGCGGAACCCACGAGAGGACCGCGTCGAGCTGTTCGAGGTTGCGCACAAGAACCGTGAGGGCAGAACCTACACCCCCCACCCCCCTCCCTGAAGGGGGGGGTAGGTCACTCCGCAGCGCCGCCAGTGCCCCGGCTTCCGCGATCGCGTGCTTCTGCCCTTTGCTTCGCGCGTCGGCCAGCGCCCCCGACGCCTGGCGCCGCAGATCGTTCAGCACGCTTCGCGGCACCATCACGCCGGGCGGAAGTTCCATCGCGACCGCACCCAACTCGAACGGTGTGTCGCCGAGTCGCCCGAGTTGCTCGCGTACTTCGTCGGTGGAAGTCGGTTGCTTGCGTGCCAACTCCAGTGGTCCCGGCCACGTCGCGGATGTTTCGCGCGCGCCGTCCGAAAGTGACAGTGTGAGCGCGCCACCGACCACACCGGTCACGCGCCCGGTGATCGTCACACGCTTCGCGAGTTTGTCCTGCGAGTAGCTCTGTTCGAGCCGCTTGCGTAACACCGGGTCGTCAGTCTTGTACACGTCGCAGCCGATCGCAACGCGTGAAAAGTCGAGCGCGCCGTCCTCAAAGTAAAGTTCGACCACGGATCGTAGTTGGATGACTCGCCACACACGCCCGCCGGGTTCCTTGTCCTGTGGCGTGCCGATGTCGAACAACACGCCGTCGCCGGCATTCACGAGGTCGTTGAAGGCTTCGCACAGTTCGATGCGCACACCGTTCTTCGTGAACCCCGCGACCCGCCCAATGCGGATGCCGCGGCTCTTCGGGAACCGACCCCGCACCAACTTCTGGTGGTTGATCCCTTCCAAGAAGCCCGGCGTTAAGCCGCGACTAAAGGTTTGCGCAAGGTCGAGTTGCTCGCGCCGCGGAAGCGCGAACTTGCGTGCTTCGAGTTTCGCGTCGATGGCCTTGCGGTAGGTCTGCGTGGTCGCGGCGACATACGGTCCGCCTTTCAACCGGCCTTCGATTTTGAAGGAGATTACGCCCGCCTCGATGAGCGGATCGATGAGGTCGAACGCCGCGAGGTCTTGCGGGCTGAGTAAATATGCCTTGTCGCCGAGTTCGCGTTTCTCGCCATCGACGATCATCTCGTAGGGCAACCGGCACGCTTGCGCGCACTGCCCGCGGTTCGCGCTGCGCCCGCCGAGCGCCTCCGATGTGAGGCACTGGCCACTATAAGCGACACACAGCGCACCGTGAACGAATACCTCCACCGGCGTGGAAGTGTTCGCGGTCACCTTCTGAATGTCACTCAGGGAAAGTTCGCGCGCCAGCACGACGCGCTCGACACCGAGTTTCGTCACGAAGGAAATGCCACGCGGTTCGGTCAGCGTCATCTGCGTGGACGCGTGGACCGCGAGCGTCGGCGCGATGCGCTTGATGAGCCGGACGAGGCCGAGGTCTTGTACGATCACCGCGTCCGCGCCGGCGGTCGCGACGGCCTTCACGAACTTCGCGACGGATTCGAGTTCGTCCGAAAAGATGAGGGTATTGAGCGTGACGAACCCGCGAACGTTCCGCGCGTGCAGGAACGTCATCACGTCGGGGAGTTCCGCGAGCGTGAAGTTGGTGGCGCGGGCGCGGGCGTTGAAGTTGGACAGCCCGAAGTACACCGCGTCGGCCCCGTTGGCGACCGCGGCGCGCATGGCCTCCCAGTCACCGGCGGGGCTAAGCAACTCAGGCTTCGTATTTAGTGCAGACATGAGGGGATTGTAGCAAAACGCCGAAAATGAAGCGTGTTCACCGCGGAGAACGCAGAGAAAAGACAGGAGAGTTTGATGGTACTCTTCTCAATGTCTTCTCTGCGTCCTCTGCGTTCTCCGCGGTGAACACGCTTCTCATTCTTCACTCTACGGGCGGTAGGCGTCATAGGTGACGACGGCGAGGTTGTGCAGGAAGTGCAGTACCATCGCGAGCGTCAGCCCGCCGTAGACGCGTGCGTAGCCGAGGAACGCGCCGACCAGGAACAGATACGGCATCCCCAGAATGTTCCCCAGGTGCGCGCCCGCGAACACCGCACCCGTGAGCCACACCGCCAGATGCACGTTCATCGACTTCCGCAACACGCCCAGCGTCATCTGTCGGAAGAACAGTTCTTCCACGATCGCCGGTTGCACGCAGATCAGCAGGATGGTGGCGATCGTGAGTTTCATGCGCTCGGGATCCTGGGCACCGTGCGGGCGGAGCAATTCGCGCAGGAACGTGAAGAACGCAAGGTTCAGGCACAGGAGCGCGAACAGCACCGGCATCGACGCGACCCAGGTGATTACCGCCGTCCCTTCGGGAACCGTCTGGCGCGCCGCGGACCACACCAGCGCGAGGGCCGCGAGCGTCAGCACAGTGCTGACCACCTCGGCGAGCGCCTGCGCGTACAGGATTTCCTCCGCGGTCGATACCCCGGAGAGCGCGGCGAACACCGCGCACCCGATGAGCGCGCCGAGTAGCGCGACGTAGGCCAGAACCACGATCACGACCGGCGGGATCAGGTACGGTCGGCGCACCGGAATCGCGTACGCGGCACCCGCTGCTTCGGTGTGCCAGTCGTCTTCGGGTTCGTCGTCGAGTTCGTAGGCCGGTTTCGGCGGGGGCGGCGGTTTGCCGTCGGTCCAGGTGCCACACCACGGACACTTCCCCGCGACCGGTTCGGCGGTCTCGCCGCACCGCCAGCACCACAATTCCCGGATTGGGTACACCACGGGCACCGTGTCCGGGTTGTAGTCGAGCGCCGGCTCCGATGCGGTGCCCCAATCCCCGAGCGGGGGCCGCGTGTCCGGGTCGGTGGTTCGGTCGAAGTCGTGAGGTGGCATGTTGGAGGCGACGTTTTAGAACGGCGTGCGCAACCGGATGTAGTGAGAATTGTAGCAGAGGCTGTGACGAAAGACGCAACTGTTATCCGGGTGTTTCAAAGGAGCAGACACCCTCGACGAGGGTGTGAGTGTTTCGGCTGTCATGCGAGATCTTCAGGTTCCGAGTCCTACCTCACCTCGGTAGCAACGTCCCGAGCGGTTCCAGATGCGATCGACGACCTCTCAATCGGTCGGGCCCTTAAACTTCGCGTTTCTTTGATTACCCCTTCAACCCAAACAGCATTCGGAGTGCTTCGCGGAGACCGCCACTGTGACCCTCGCGGCTCGCTTCGTGTAGCGCTGCGATCGGGCCGTGCAGCAGCTTGTTCTGGAACAGCCGAAACGCGCCCTCGATGTACGCTTTCTCCGCGTCCGTGAGTTTGCCGTTGAGCTTGTCCAGCAACGGGGCGACGACCCCGTCGCGGACCTTGTCCACTTCGGCGGTAAGTTGGCCGATCACCGGGCCATTCGCGCGCTTGTTCCAATCGCTGACGAACTTCGCCACTTCCGCTTCTACGATGGCTTCTGCCGCAGGCAGGTGGCGATTGCGCTCACCCATGCAGCGGTCGGCTTCGCGCGCCAGGTCATCCACGTTGAACACGCTCACTTCGCCGTCGTGGATCGCGGGGTCGAAGTCACGCGGCACGGCGATATCGAAGATCACGAGCGTGCGCCCGGCGCGCCGGCGACGAACTTTGTTGTCGAACCGATGGCGAGTCACGATCGGTTCCGGCGCACCGGTCGTGCTGAGCACGATGTCAGCTTGCACGAGCGCGTCGTCGAGTTGTTGCCACGGCACCACGTGCCCGTCGCACTCCTTCGCCACATCCGCGGCCTTTTCGGGGTTTCGGTTCGTCACCAGAATCGCGGCCGGCTTTAGTTCCGCGAGGTGCTTCAGCGTGAGCCGGCCCATCTTCCCGGCGCCGATCACCAGCACGGTTTTGTCGGTGAACGTCTCGAACACCTGTCGCACGAAGTCCACTGCGGCGCTCGACACGGACACGTGTCCGTGGGCGATCCCGGTCTCAGTGCGGACGCGCCTTGACACGCGAATCGCCGAGGGGAACAGCGCGTTGAGGAACGACCCAGTCGCGGTGCTCTTCAACGCGATTTCGTAAGCGTCCTTCACCTGACCCGCGATCTGACCCTCGCCAATCACCACGCTATCCAAACCGGAAGCGACGCGGAACAGGTGCTTCGCGGCCTGTGCGTCGGCGTGTTCGTATAGGTGCGGCACGATCTCGCTGGCGGGGACGCCGTGAATCTCCGCGAGGAATTCGGCCATCAGCGGGATGTGTAGTGGCGCAACGGTGTCCTGCCGCGACACATAGATTTCGACGCGGTTGCACGTGTCGAGGATGACCGTTTCGGCCGCGAACCTGGTGTTGAGTTCTGTGAACGCCCGCTGCATCTTGTCCGGGTTGAACGCGAGCCGCTCGCGCAACTCGACCGCGGCCGACGCAACGTTACAACCGATGGCGCGGAGGTTCACTTCGCACCTCCGTCCGCGAACGGGTGCGCCGCGACGAGCGCCACGAGGAGCAGCGTGAACGCCACGACGGAGAACAGCGCGAGTCGCCGCGCCGGGACATGCGCCCCGTACCGCAAGTAGAGCAGTACCAGGAATACG
Source organism: Singulisphaera sp. GP187 (assembly GCA_945905925.1). GTDB lineage: Bacteria > Planctomycetota > Planctomycetia > Gemmatales > Gemmataceae > Gemmata. Next base: position 26,671 of record CAMDQN010000073.1, on the reverse strand, counting down.
AGCCACAACCCCGCGGTGGAAAGTACCTTCACTGACAGCCAGTTGTCACTGAGCGACGGGCCGTGTGGGATGAGCAGCGTGCCGACGAGCAACCCGGCCGTAAGCATCGGGAACGCCCAGTTCAGCGAGTGGCGGTTCATCGTTTCGAGGCGTTCCAAGTTGAGCATCGGTATGACAGCCCCGGGGCTAACCTTTCGGCGCAGCCGGCGCGCCTGAATCAGGTACATCATGCTCGCGAGAAAACTGACGCTCACGCCCACCGAAGCGAACAGAATCAGTACCCCGTGAACGGCGCCCCAGAAGCGATCCCCGCTCGCCCACCCCGCGAAGTTAAACGCCGCGTGATCGGGCGCGGCGGTGAGCAGCACGCGCGACAGCGCGACGAGTGCGATGACGACCGGCAGCACGAACACGGCCCACGCCTGTTTTGCGTGATGAACGGTGCCGTAGAAGTAGAACAGCGCGAGCACCCACGCAAGCAACAACACGGACCCGTGCGGCACTGCGGGCGACGGCTGTTGAACGAACAGGTACGCGGTGTGCGCGACCAGTCCGGCGGCGCCGAATCCCAGCCCCGCGATCCGCCACCCTCGTGCCGGCCACAGGAGCCGGGCGATTTCGAGGAGGAAGGCGCACAGGTAACTGAGGCCAACGCAGTAGTGGTGGATGTTTTGAACAAGGGAACCGGTCATTGCGCGGCGAACCTCGCGGTCATCAGGCGGTAGCGGGTATTATACTGCAAACCCGTTTGGGCGACGCACGCGAGGGGTGCGATGGACGAAGCGGAATGGTTGATGTGCGGCGAACGGTTCGCGGACGGAGACGCGACACTGGACGAACTCCGCGGTGCGAGCGGGGTCGCCGCCTCGGTGGTTAACAATTGCAGTTTGAGGCACCCATCGGCATGCGCGACGCGGGGTGGGCGGCGCCGACTGTACTTGAGGTGCTGAGCAAGAAGTCTTTCCCGTCGCTGGTGGCGGGCATCGCAGAGTCTGCCACGAAGCCGCGTGGCGCGATCTCGGCTGCTCTGGTGGCTCACCTCCGTGACATCGCCGGGAACCCGTTCCGCCCGGCGACCTTCTCTCCCGAAATGGCGGACTGACGCCGCGGTGTCACTCGCTCGCGAGATGTACGAATCGCGTAACTTTGAAAGACAACTGATTTACGCGATTCGGTATCTGTGGCCGAGCACGTCACCGCGAAGCGCGCCACCGGGATCTGAGAACCATCGTCCCGGTGAACGCCGCCAGCAACCCCGCAATTCCAATCCCGCCCAGGAGCAGGTGCCGCGGCGAAACCGACGGCGAGGCACTCGTAGTCGGTAGAGGTTCTGTGGTGGGTGCGGGCACCAGTTGCGGAATCGGCACCAGGGTGCCGGCAGGAACTGGAGGAGCGGACACGGGGTTCGGTGTGCCCGCCCGGTCCCAGTTCGCCGTCAGGAGCAGATCGACGCCGGGATTTTCTCGCTTCACCTCGCACGAACACGGGCCGGCGAGGAACGTGGCCGCGTCCTTGATGTTCTCGGGCGTGATCCCGGCTCCGACCAGAGCGGGCAACGCGCGTCCGCGGCCGAACACCGGAAACACCGTCGGGTCGGTCCGGCCGGGCAGGTCGTCCTCGGTATTCAGCAGCATCTTCACCAGCATCTCCTCGGCCGCATCGGTCCTGCCGACGCGGAGTACCGAGAACGCGAGCTTAAGTGGGCGGTCCGCTGCGCCGGGCAACTGATCCTCCGGGGCGGCGGTGAGAACCGGCAACTTCAACTCCTTCGCCAGCCGTTGCACTTCGGCCCGCAGCAGTTTCTCGGCAGCAGCGTCCTTCGCCGCGTCGCCGGACGCGAGCAACACCCACACGGCAGAATCACCCCCTTGAATGCGGCGAGCGAGTTCACGGCGGGCCGGGGAATCGAGCAGCGAGGCAGGAACGGCGGCCCGCAACGCCCCGGACCAGACCGGCACGTTGATCCGCGTTGCGGCGGGGTAGCGAACGACGAGCCACGGAAGGTCCGCTGTGGCCGCCGGCGTCGGAACGCCCTTTATTCCGTCCGGATTCCGAGCCAGATCGACGAGTTCGAGGACGACGGCTGGATGGTCGCCGTCGGCGTGTTTCTCCAGCGTCTTGAGTGTGTCGCGGTGTTCCGCGGCGATCGGCCCACGGTGGAACACGGTGAGCCGGTACGGGTCTGACGGCCATCGATCGAGGGCGTACTTGAACACCGGGATGTTGCACGCCTGCGCCGGCGACGGCGTCAGAACCAGCGCGGCCGCTATGGTCAGTAGGAACGCGTGAGTGCGGCGAAACGCAAGCATGAGTGAAGCATCTCGTACGGGACTGCCTGCGGAACACAACAGCCTAATTTACGATCCGGTTGTGAGTGTCTTTGTCGTGGTGCAGGTGAGCGCCCTGCACCACGACAACACCAACCGGATGGTAAGAGTGGCAGGTTCACCAGCCTTCGGCCACGACCTCGATGCCGGACAGGACCGGCAGCGCGCCGACCGGGTCGATCGGGGTCAGCGTCACGATCAGATCGCGGCCGACCGTTACCCCCTTCACCTCCTTGATCAGCCCGCGACCCGCCCCCCCCGCCTCCTTGCTCACGTCCAGGTTTTCCAACACCCGCTTGCCCTGGAGACCGACGTGGAACACACGCTTGCCCTCACCCAGTCCGTTCGGCTCGGCGAAGTGGAGCCGCACCGTGTAGGTCCGCTGCGGACCGGTGGTGTCGCCCAGCGTCACCGTTAGCGTCTCCAGACCCTCCGCCCCGGACGCGGCCACCCAACTCAGCCCGCCCTCGATTTGCGAGGCGTGCCGGCGGAACCACTCTGGCTTTTCCGGGGTGTGCTTGACCACTACCCGCGGCGTTGGCCCGCCGCTGAACGGGTATTCCAACCACAGGGTGCCGTCTGCTGACTTTCGGTCGCCCGGCGCCGCCAAGTTTAGCCCCAACCGCCGGATCGGGCCGGACGACTTGTTGATCCCGGTGTACGTCCACATCTCCACGTCCGGCATGTGAACCAGAGCCAGTGAAGTCTGATTCTGGTAACTACAGGTGCAAGTGCGGGTGTAATCCGGGGCGTTGATCAGTCCGCCGGCCACGATCAGGTTGTTGGTGCAGCTCGACCGGAACCCGCCGAAGTTGCCGGTGCCGCCGTCGTTGGTCAGATCGTAGTACCCGGCCGCCCCGGACCGGAACGTCAGCAGGCACTCGGACGCGGCCGGCGTGTTGCACCCGTAGGTCCGCGTCCACGTCCATTCCACCTTCTCCCCGGTGAGCGGGTCCGCAATCATGTACGGAGCGCCGGTCAGCAGGTCGCAGGCGCTCTTGTCCTTGAGGATCTGGTCGCCGCGGATCATCGCCGGGCCGATGTACGCAGACTTGTCCCACAGCACTCCCCCGGTGCCAGCCTTGTATGCTCGCATTCCCTTCGGCTCGTCGGTTAAGGTGTCGCGTGCCACGCGCCCGGCTTCCACCAGAACGTCATGTTTCGCCGAGTAGCTCAGCCACGTCCCGAACACCTTCTCCTCGGTGTTCCACACCTCCTTGCCAGTCTTCAGGTCGAGCGCGACCAGTCGCGGCGGGTGCTTCGGAGTTTCGCCTCGCCGCTTCAGACGCGCCAGTTGTTCACCCGAGACGCGATCGACGGCATAGAGCCGCCCACCGCCGATACACACGGTGTTGTGCCGGAACCCAGCGCGCGCGTCCGCAGTCCACAGCACGGCCCCGGTTCGTCGGTCGAGAACCGCGAGTTGACGACTCGACGACCGGCTCGCCGCGGACGGACGGCCCTTGACCTCCGGCAGCCCCTCTTCCGGCCCAGTGCAGCCGATGAGGTAGTCGCCCGCGACGTTGAGATAACCCCACTCAGGAGCCTGTTCGCCGACTGCGGCGGGGAAAGAAAACCGAGCCAGTTCCTTCCCGGTGGCCGGGTCGAGTCGCAAACACGCGCGGTCGTGCAGAACGTAGATGCCGTCGGACGTGGAGACGAAGTTGGTACCGGCCGCGTTCGCGCCGGGTTGGTGAGCGGTGTTGTCGTAGAAGGTGCCGACGCCGGGCAACTTCGCTTCCCACAACACGCGGCCGGTGTAGATGTCCATGCACCGGAGCATGTCCACGCCCTCGATCACCAGCCGGCCGTCGATGACCTGCGGTTGCGGGCCGTGGCCGTGCCGCGGCAAGATGCCGTCGTGCGACGGGCCGCCGAACCACAGGATGCCGAGCGGAGCCTTCGCCAGTCGGTCGAGTGAGACGCGCGTGTTGGCGGCGTCGGCGTGCTCGTGCGTCCAATCGCCGGCCCCCGGGAGCGCGCCCTCGCGGGACAGCAACACTCTGCCCTCGACCTCTCGCACCTTCGCGCCAGCCATCTTGGCCGCGTCCACTTGTCGGCCGAACTCCGATCGACTCACGGCCGGAATCTTCAGGTACGCGACGCCGCCGTAGGGCCGTAGCGTTTCAAATAACTTGCGAAGCCCCGCGGCATCTTGCGGAACGCCGGCGGCCACGGGGTCTTCGGACACCATCAGGCTCGCGAGGTACGGCGGCAGGTTGAATGTGCGCGGGTCGCCGTGGTGAACGGCCACGCGATCACCATACAACCCGGCCTCTTGGAGCGTGCGCCGGGCGACCTCCACTTTTGCCGCGTTCGGCTCCACCACGATCACACGCAGGTCAGTGAGCCGGACGAGTTCGGGCACCATCCGCCCGGACCCGACGCCCCAGACCACGCAGTACCCGCCGCGAGTTTTCGTGGCCTCAACCGCGGCGCGGGCGAAGTCGGTCCCCGCGTCCAGAGCCGGGGGAGCAGCCGGGGCGGCGACTTCGTGAACCTTCGTCTCTACCTTGCCGGGGCCGAAGCAGTGGATGTGCCCTTCGAGGGTAACGACGAACAGCCGGCCGTCGGCCGCGAGCACGTTGGCCGGCTTGCCCTTGACCGCCGCGCGCCAGGAAACATTCGGTGCGGTCTTGCTGTCTTTGGGCAGTGGCAACTCGACCGCGCACACCTCGCCTTCCGTCGCCGCGTACAGGCGCGAGCCGGCCTTGATCACCGTCCCCACCTTGTCCAGTTTGGCGGTGCCGGTTTCCGCGATCGTCCACTTCGCTCGCTTCTTCACCGTGAGCGCCTTCCGATCGAGTACCGTTTCGATCTCGGTCTTCGCGGTTTTCAGATTGAGCGCCCGAAACGTCCCGGAAGTGTAGGTGTACAGGGTGTTGTCGGTGAACGCGACGTGGGTGCCGCCCGCGCCGAGACGCTCGCCGGTCTTCAGGTCGAAGGCGGTGCCGCCGTTGTAGAAGTTGGTGCCGCCGGCCGCGACTTCTGATCCGCCGCCAATCTTGGAGTTGTCGGCCAGCAGGTAGTGCAGCAACTTCCCGGTGTGGCGGTCGTAGCACGCCGGCACCGACCGTCCGCCCGGCACCAGCAGGTTGTCGCCGACGACCACCAAGTTCCCCTGCGGGGCGACGGCCGCGAACGAGTCGGCCTGATGCGGTTGCTTCATGAAGGTCGAGCCGTCGCCGTCGTTCGTCCACCGCACCTTGCCGGTGCGCGCATCGAGCGCGTGGACGAACACGCCCATGAACGGCCAGATGCTCGCGGCGAAGTACACCGTGCCATCGGCGATGACCGGGCCGCCGCGCGCCGGCCACATCGAGATGAGCCGCCCATTCCCGAGGATGTGCCGGTCCGCCGGACCGCCGCGAAACTTCCACAGCAACTTCCCGGTCGCGGCCTCGACGCAGTACAGATACCCGTCGTCGGACGCGAAGAGGAGACGGTCTTCCCAGGCGAGCGGAGAGAAGCGGACCGGCCCGTCTGTGGTGAACCGCCACTTCTCGGCACCGGTCTCGGTGTGGTAAGCAGTGACCGTGTCGGCGAGCGGGGAGCCGACGAACAACGTCTTGCCGGCGACGACTGGGGCGTAAGCGGCGTCGAACCGCATCATGGTCTGGTCCGGCCACGCTGGGCGCAGCGGCGGCAGGTGCCGCACCCAGTGCGGGTGCAGTTCAGCGGGCAACTCTTCAGGAGACGCGGCGGAGCGACCGGCGTCGTACCGGTGTGTGGGCCAGTCGGCGGCGCGAACCGCAGGCAAGGCCAACACACCGAGGACACACGCGGCGAGCAAGTGAAAACCGGCGAAGCGGGTGTTCATCAGCGTACCTGAGAGGCGCAACGGGCTACCGTTGCGGAATCTGGCGGGCCGTGTGGCGGGACAAGCGAGTACAACCTGTAAAAACCATCAAGTTAACACGAAGGTTCCGGTCGGCGAAGCGAATAACTCGTGAAGTCTGCCGGAGTTTTCGGAGAATCGGGCTACGCGGACCCGTCGGTTCTCGCCCCGCGAGCGTCGAGCAATTCGTCCTGCAAGGAACTCGGGGGCGATTCCCGCAGCGTGCCCTTGTCGAACACGAACAGACGGTCGGCGAGCGACCGCGCCTCGGCACGGCTGTGGGTGACGTGCAGAGTGGTCACCCCGGTCTGCCGCTGCACTGACCGGAGCAGACCGTACATCCCGGCACGGGTGTCTTCATCCAGCGCACTGAGCGGTTCGTCCAGCAGCAAGACGCCTGGACGGAACGCCAGCGCCCGCCCCAGCGCCACCCGCTGCGCCTCACCGCCGCTCAACCCCTGCGGCCGACGGTCCAGCAATCCCCCAAGCCCTAACAGTTCGGTCAGTTCGTCCACCCGCTTCGCGGCCTCCGCCGGGTTCCAGCGACGAACGTCCAGGGCGAACCCGAGGTGTTCGCGCACGGTCATGGTCGGGAACAGCGCCAGGTCTTGCGGCACATATCCGACCCCGCGATCGGCCGGCGGCAGGTGAGTCACGTCTCGCCCGAGCAAGCGAATGCGCCCGCCGCGAACCGGCTTCAGCCCGCAGACCGCTTCCAGTAGTGTTGTCTTACCGCACCCGGTCCGGCCCATGAGTACGGCATACTCGCCCGTGTTTGCGGTGAACGAAAGCCCCTCTACCTTGAAGGCTCCCGACTGCACCGATAACCCGTCCACGACGATCACGAGTTACCACCCCCTGGCCTGTCCACCGCCCGCCCAGCGCAGGACGACGAGAACCAGCACGGCCGCCAGCACCATCAGCAGCGACACCGCGACGGCCGCTTCCAGATTCCCGACGCTCAGTTCCAGAAAGATCGTGGTGGACAGCACCTCCGTTCGCATCCGGGTCGCGCCGGCGAACACCAAGATCGGGCCGAACTCGCCCATCGCCCGCGCCCACGCCACCGTCGCGGCGGTCACCATCCCGCCGCGCGCCTCCGGCAGCACCACCCGCCAAAACGCCTGCCCGCGAGTACACCCGAGCGTGCGTGCTACTTGCTCGCGTCGCGGCGAGATTTGGTCGAAGGTCACGCGCATAGTCCGCACCGCGAAGGCGCAAGCCACCGAGAACTGAGCCAGGATCACCGCGGGGATCGCGTAGGTCACCGGGAACACCCGTTCGATCGCGCGCCCGGGGATGGTCTGGAACAGGATCAGCAGGCTCAGCCCGACCACCAGCGGAGGCAGCACGATCGGCACGTCGATGACTGCGTCCACGATCCCCTTGCCGCGGAACTCGTAGCGCGACATCAGATAGCCGAGCGGCACCGCGACCCACACCGACAGGATGGCGGTGATGGCGCACGATATGAGACTGAGTTTGACGGCGTAGCGAATCTCGGGCTTGGCCAGCGGGCGCACCAACCGCCCGAAGCCGGCGACGATCCCGTCGTCGCCTTTTCCGGTCGGGTCAGTCACCAGGTAGGCGGCGTCGGCGGCGATCATTGCCACGATCAGCCCGACGTACAGGCTCGCGATCACGATGAGGCCGGAGAGGAACGGCACGTCGGAGCCTGAGCGGCGGCTGGCCACTAGCGGGGCGGGTTCGGACGCACTCACTTCTTCACCGTGAGCCAGCGGAACCCGTTAGCCTCGAACCGACCCTGCGAGGCAGTGGATCGGAGCGCGGTCGCGAGGCGCCCGCTCAACTGCCGGTAGGGCGAGTCCTTCCCTGCCGCGACCGGCTGCACCGCCAGAGCGCACGGAATGTCGATCGCGATGGCGTCCAACTGATCGGCGGCCGGAACCGCGTTGCTGACGTAGGCGATCACGGCATCGAGCGACCCGGTGCGGAGTTGATTCACCAGCATGTCGCCGGTGGGGGTCTGTACCTTCACGTTCTTCATCACCTGCTCCTGCACGCCGCCCTCTTTGAACGTCCGCTGCGTCAGCACGCCGAGCGCGCATTGCTTCTCGTGGCCGATCCCGAGCCGCAGCCCCGCCTTGCCCAAGTCGGTCAGTGTCTTGATGCCGTGCGGGTTCCCCTTGTGAACGAGGATGACGAGTTGGTTGGTGGAGACGTCGCGGTGGTCGGTGAACAGATCGGCGACCTCGTCCATGAACGATTTATCGCAGGCGAAGTACGCGTCCGGTCGCTCGCCCGCTTTCATCTGGGCGACCAGGATTCCGCACCCGTTGTACACGCGAGTGACCTTCACCCCTTCGCGCTGCTCGAACGCAGTGATGGTCTCCTCGACGGCCGGGCGGAGCATGGCCCCGGCCAGCAACTTCAACTCCGGCTCTTCGGCCCACACGTCACCCTCGACCGGGTCGAAACCATGAGCGGCGAAGTGCGGCAGACCGCGATTGCGCGCCGCGAGGAATCTCGCGAACTTGAGGGCGGCTGTTGGCCTCGTCGTGTCGCGCAGAACAGCCGCGGTCACGTGTGCCCGGACCCCCGCGAACTGTGGCAGAGCGACCGCTTCCAGACCCGTGGACTGGCGGACCGTCGTGTCCCAGACGATGCCCACATCCGCGGCGCCGACCTGAACGTCATTCGCCACGTCGTTGACGGTCAACTTGAACACCGCGGTGTGGCTGTTCAGCGCGTCCCACTTGCCGGACTTGCGAAGCGCGTCACGCGTGAGCGAACCGATCGCGGTCGCGTCCGGGTTCCCCTGGGCCACGCGCACATCGGGTTTGAGCAGGTCGTCGATCGTTCGCAGGTTCTTGGGGTTGCCCTGCTTCACCACCAGCACCGGCTTCATCTGGGCGAGTGGAATGGTTTCGTCGATTAGCCCCTTGTCGCGTGCGGTTTTCAGGTAGCTTTCGTCCGCGGGAATGTACAGGTCGCCACGGCGCGAAACCTCGATACCGGCGAGGAGTGTCTGGGAGCCGCCGTACTGGATCTGAACCGGAACGCCGTAGGTCGCTTCGTATTCCTTCGCGACCTCCTCCATTGGGGTGCGCAATCCGGCGGCACAGTACACCACGAGCGGTTCGGGCGCTTTCTCTTGGGCGAACCACTTCTGTGGATCCCAGGCCAGCAGACCGACCAGACCGGCGAGGAGCAAAACGGAGCCGATGAAGGCGAGCAGATAGCCGTTGGCCTTCCCGTACCGCGGAGTGGATTTCATGGGGTGGTCGGTCGGGTTGTGGCGAACCAAGGCGATTGAACAGCGAAGCGGGGACGAAGCAAGCGTATCCCGCCGCGACACGAGTCGCAAGCGAGCGTATCTGATTCTTCAACTGTACGCGCAGGTACTCGGCAGTAGCGAGAGCATCGCGTGGTAATCGGGAGAAGTTCCCGAGAACTACCGGCTGGCGCCTTCCACTTGAGGAAGTGCGCTGCAGACGAGACACCCGGGTCGGCGCCGCGTGCGGAAGAGGCGAAAGCCCATCTCGCGGAGTTCCCACACGAGGAGTCGGTCGGCGAGCGGTTCGCCGAGCCCGCAGATGAGTTTGATCACCTCGACGGCAGCGACACACCCGGCCACCCCGGCCACCGCGCCGAACACCGGGAATTGCCGCTTCCAGTCCGGCGGCGGTTCGGGCACCCGGCACGCGAGACATGCCGTCTGGCCGGGGAGTATCGTCGTCACCTGCACCGACAACTCGTACATCGCCGCCTCGACCAGCGGCTTGCCCTGCCGCACCGCCTCGCCGTTCATGGCGAGCCGCTCCTCGAACAACGGGGCGGCGTCGATCACCACGTCCGCCAGCCCGACCAGCCGCGCTGCGTTCCCAGCGTTGACGTTCTCCGGCACGGTCACCACTTCGAGTCGCGGATTCAGTTCCCGCAACCGCCGGGCGGCCGATTCGACGCGCGAGGTGCCGATGTCGGCGTGGGTCATCAGGAGTTGCCGGTTCAGGTCGGACGGTTTGATGTTCCCGGCGTGGGCGAGGATGAGCCGACCGACCCCGGCGGCGGCCAGTTCGTACGCCGCCGTGCCACCGACCCCGCCGATGCGCGACACGAGAACGGACGCGCCCTTGAGCCGCTGCTGGCCTTCCTCACCGACCCCCGGCACCCACATCTGCCACTCGTACGTGGCCCGCTCGTCAGCCGTCAGTTCCGGGGAGTCGTGCATGCCATCTTTCCCCGCCAAGTCCGTTGGATAACTTCGGCGAGTGGTCACGACCCACCAGCCGCGTGACCACGACGCGCTCGCAACTTTCACCCCGCGATCTTCGCCACCACTTTCCCGGCCACATCGGTCAGGCGCATGTCCAGACCTTGGTGCCGGAACGTCAGCTTCTTGTGGTCGAATCCGAACAGGTGCAACAGCGTGGCGTGGAAGTCGTTCATGTGAACGCCGTCCTCGGCCACCTTCCAACCGAGTTCGTCGGTCGCTCCGTAGACTTGCCCGCCTTTCACGCCGCCGCCCGCGAGGAACACACTGAATGCGTGCGGGTGGTGGTCGCGGCCGGCGGTCGCCATGTCTTTGCCCTGCGTAATCGCAGTGCGCCCGAACTCACTCACACACGCTACCAAAGTCGAACCGAGCAGCCCACGATGCTTCAGGTCTTTGATGAGCGCCGCGATCGGCTTATCGACTTCGCGACACGCCTTCGGCACCCCGTCCTTGATACCGTCGTGGTGGTCCCATTCGTGGTGCGTGACCGTGACGAACCGCACGCCGCGTTCCACCAACCGGCGCGCAAGCAGCAGAGAGCGCGCGAAGCCACCGTCGCCGTAGGAGTCGAGAATGACTTTCGGTTCCTTCGACAGATCGGCCAGTTCCGGCGCGGCCGACTGCATCCGGTACGCGAGTTCGTAGGCCGCGATTTGCGCATCGAACTTCGGGTCGTTGGTCTCGTCGCGGCGGAGCGCGTTCAGTTCGCGGATCGCGTCGAGTTGCGCCCGGTGAACCTCTGGTGTGATGTCCTTCGGTGTGGTGAGATCGAGGATCGGCGAGCCGCCCCCGCGGAAGAGCACGCCCTGATGCGTCGCGGGGAGGAAGCCGTTCCCCCAGACGTAACTTCTCGCTTTCGGCGAGCGCCCGTTAAGAAGGACGACATAGCCGGGAAGGTTCTTCGACGCGCTGCCGAGTCCGTAAGTGAGCCACGAACCAACCGTGGGCCGCCCGGGTTGGTCCTTCCCGGTGCAGAGCATCAGTTCGCCCGGCGCGTGGTCGAATGCCTCGTGGTGCATGGAGCGAACGAGCGCGATGTCGTCGGCACACGACCCGATTTCGGGGAGCAGTTCGGAGAATTCGGTTCCGCACTTCCCGTAACGCTTGAACTTGAACGGCGACTGCATCACCGGCGCGGTGTAGTTCGTCTGGCCGAGGCGCACACCGGCGCGGAACGATTCGGGAATCGGTTTGCCGTGCAGTTTCGCCAACTCCGGCTTCGGGTCGAACATATCGACCTGACTCGTCCCGCCGACGAGAAACACGAAGATGCCGCTCGTCGCGCTCGCCTTGAAATGCGGTTTCGGCGGGTCGGTGTCCGCGGCGTGCGCGGTGTCTTGTGCGAGAAGTGAAGCGAGCGCGGCGATTCCCATTCCGCCCGCGGTGCGGCCGAGTAGCGTTCGGCGATCAAACGGCGCGTGCATGACTACTCCCGCGTCGTGAACTCTTCGAGATTGAGGAGCGTTCGCGCGATCCCGAACCACACGGCTTCATCCTTCGCGCCTAACTCACGCTGCCGCTGAACCAACTTCGTGAGCACCGCGAGTTCGCGCTCGCTCGGCGGGCGCGACACGCACAACTCGAACGCGCCTCGGAGCCGCGCTTCGTCGGTGACCCCGGTCTTTCGCACCACTTCACCGAGCGCGCGAGCGCATTCGACGAATACCGTGTCGTTGAGCAGCGTGAGCGCCTGAAGTGGTGTGATGCTGCGGTCGCGCTTCGGGCACGATACGTTACCGTCGGCCGCGTCGAACACTGCGAGCGTCGGATGCGGCAACGTGCGCTGAACGTGAATGTAAATGCCGCGCCGGTGCCTGTCGCCCGCGGGCATCTTCAGCGATTCCGCGCCGAACTTCTGATCGAGCAACCCGTCCGGGAACGGCGGCACGATCGACGGCCCACCCAACTTGGACACGAGCAGCCCGCTTGTCGCGAGCGAGAGGTCGCGCGCGATTTCCGCTTCGACGCGAAAGCGGTTCTGGCGCGCGAGTAGTTCGTTATTCGGGTCAGTCGTGTTCCCGGGGCGCACCGACGACTGCCGGTAGGTCGCGGACATCACGATGGTGCGAATCAGCGCCTTGCGGGACCACTTCAGGCGCACGTATTCGGTCGCGAGCCAGTCGAGGAGTTCGGGATGTTTGGGCCGCGTGCCGTTCAGCCCGAAGTTCTCCGGCGTGGGCACCAACCCGTAACCGAACAGGTATTGCCATACGTTATTCACCGCGACGCGAACCGTCAGCGGATGCGCCGGGTCCACGAGCCACTTCGCGAGGTCGAGCCGGTCCGCAGTGTCGCCGCGCGCCTTCAGCGGCGGAAGGAAACCCGGCGTACCGGGTTTCACGACTGCGCCCGGCGCGAGGAAGTTTCCGCGAGTGTGAATGCGCGTTTCGCGAGCCACGTCCTTGAGCGTCGGGATAAACTCCTTCGCGCCGGCGAGCTTCACCTCCGCGTTCTCACTGCGGTTGAAGAACGCGTAGAGCTGGTAGTATTCGCGGTGCGAAACGGGGTCGTACTTGTGCGAATGGCACTGCGCGCAGCCGACGGTCAGCCCCATCCACACGAGACCGGTCGTGTCGGTGCGGTCCTTGATGGCGTAGGTGCGGAACTCTTCCTTGTCGCCACTCGCGGCGCTATTCCAGAGCGTGTTGCGGTGAAACCCAGCCGCGGTTTTCTGCTCGTCGGTCGCGTTCGGGAGAAGGTCGCCCGCGAGTTGCGCCACTGTGAATTGGTCGAACGGCATATCGTCGTTGATGGCACTCACGACCCAGTCGCGAAAGCGCCACGCGTTGGGTCGGAGATTATCATTCTCGTAGCCGTCGCTCTCCGCGAAGCGCGCGAGGTCGAGCCAGTGCCGGCCCCAACGCTCGCCGAAATGCGGACTCGCAAGCAGCTTGTCCACCACCTTCTCGTAAGCGGTTGGCGTGTTGTCTTTCAGGAACGCATCGACCTCGGCGGGTGTGGGCGGAAGACCGATCAGGTCGAGGTGAAGTCGGCGGATGAGCGTGCGTTTGTCGGCCGCGGGTGCCGGTGACAGCTTGTTGTCACTCAACTTCGCGAGGATGAAAGCGTCAATGGGGTGAACGATCGCCTTCGGCTCGCGGCTAACTTTGGGAACTTCAGGACGCTTGATTGGCTTGAACGCCCAGTGTTCCTCGGATGGCTCCTTGCCCGCGAGTTCGTCGGGCCACTTCGCGCCCTGTTCGACCCACGCGCGAAGCGTGGCAATCTCTGCGTCCGCGAGTTGTCCCGCGGGCGGCATTACCTTCTTCTCGTCGCGCGCCTCGACACGCTTCAGAAGTTCGCCGCCCTTCCCCGCGACGACCGCCGGACCGCTGTCGCCGCCCGCGAGCGCGCGCCGGCGCACGTCGAGGCGCAAGCCGCCTTCTTGCTTCTTCTCACCGTGGCACCGAACGCAGTGCTTCTGAATGATGGGCCGCACGTCGCGCGCGTAATCGACATCCGCCGCGCCCGCATACAACGGTAAGAGGAGCGTGAGCGTGGTGGCGAGGAAGCGTACTCGGTAAGCCACGTTCAAGTCAGTTCCGGGATCGGGGCGCCGTTCTCGGTCACGATCGGAATCGGCCGACCCTGCGGGTCTTCCCAGTGCGTGCTCGTGTCGATGCCCAAGTGCCGGAACACCGTGGCTGCAAGATCAGAAGGCGTGACTTTGCGGTCCTGAATGTCGTACCCCTTCGCATCGGTGCTACCGATCGCTTGGCCCGTGGGCAACCCGCCACCGGCGACAAGCATCGACATACATTTCGTCCAGTGGTCGCGGCCCGCGTTCTTGTTAATCACCGGACCGCGACCGAACTCGCCCATCATCAACACCAGTGTCGAGTCGAGCAGCCCGCGAGCTTGTAGGTCGTTCACCAGCGCGTAAATCACGCGATCGATTCGCGGCAACAGCGGCTTCAGCCCCTTCACGATGCCGCCCCACTGAACCTCGTCGCCGTGATGGTCGAAATAACCCCACGCCCCACTCACGAGAACGTAGGTCGTGCCGGCTTCGACCAATCGGCGGGCGAGCAGCGCCTTCTCGCCGATGCTGTCGCGCCCGTAATTGTCGCGCACGCGATCGGGTTCTTCGTCGAGTTGGAACGCCTTCTGCGCCTTCCCGGAAACGATCATGTCGAGAGCGCGGCGAGAGTAGCCGTCGAGCCGATCGGCGTCGGTCGTGTCGAGTTCGCGCCGGGCCGAACCAAGCCGGCGGCGAAGTTCGTCGCGGTCGCGGAGTTGCGGAATCGACACGCCTTGCGGGAGCGTCACACGGCCCGCGAGGTCCGTGCCCTGCACCGGGTCGTAAGCGGTTCCGAGTTGACCGGCGCCCCACACGTCGGCCTTCCAACTGTTCGCCAGCCCCACAAACGCGGGCAGCGCAGGGTCGTTCGGTCCGCGGAACTTCGCCGCGACCGCGCCCATGGATGGGTAACCGCCGCCATCCTTGCCGTCGTTCGTGCGCCTCGCGAGTGAGTTACCGGACTGCATCGTGATCGGCGTGTGATCGCTGGCGCGGCAATCGACCGAGCGAATCAGGCTGAGCCGGTCCATGATGCTCGCTTGAAGCGGCAGGTGCTCGCTGACGCGCACGCCCGGAACGCACGTCGCGATCGACCCGAACGGACCGCGCACTTCCTCCGGTGCGGACGGCTTCGGATCCCACGAATCGATGTGGCTCAGCCCGCCCGACAGCCAGAACAGGATGACGGAAGCCGGTTTCTTCGCGACGGGCTTCTCGCTCGCGCGAAGAACCGACGGAGTACACGCGCCCGCGACACCGGCGAGACCCGTGCGAAGGAACCACCGCCGCGAACCGACGTGAACGATACCGGGCGGAATGGTGTTTCGCGGTTCTTGTGTGTGAAGGTGAGGCATGTTCGGTTCGCCGTTTGGTGTGAGTTTCGGACCAACTCGGTCGGCGGTCGGTGGGCAGGCAAGTCGGAAGGTATTTGACTTTCGCACGCGGCACCACTAGCGTCAAGCGGCAATCCGAATCCCTACCCGATGCGCGAGACCATCCATGTCCAATCTCACTCGGCGCGCCGCGCTCACACAGCTCGGCGCGGCGGCGGTTACGGTTCCGCTCATGTCGGGGGTTCGAGCCGATGAGAAGCCAAAGCGCATCAAGATCGGGCAAATCGGTGTCGGGCACGCACACGCCAGCAAGCTATCCGTGTATCGCGCGTCGGCCGATTACGAAGTCGTCGGCGTGGTCGAACCGGACGAGGCGCTTCGCAAGCAAGCCGAGAACGCGCCCGCCTACCGCGATCTGAAGTGGCTCACGCGCGAGCAACTGCTCGCGACACCGGGGCTTCAAGCGGTGCTCGTCGAAACGCGCGTGCGCGACCTGCTCGACAACGCCGAAGCGTGTGTCTCGGCGGGGATGCACACTCACATCGACAAACCCGCGGGCGAGTCGCTGCCGCAACTCAAGCGCATACACGACATCGCCGCGAAGAAGAAACTGATGGTTCAGATGGGCTACATGTTCCGCTACAACCCGGCGGTCGTGCTGCTCCGCGACTTCCTCAAGAAAGGTTGGCTCGGCGAAGTCTTCGAGGTTCACGCGGTCATGAGCAAGGTCGTCCCAGCGGCGGAGCGCAAGCGGTTAGCGGATTACCGCGGCGGGATCATGTTCGAGTTGGGCTGTCATGTTCTCGACCTGGTTGTCGGCGTGCTGGGCAAGCCGAAGGAAGTGGTGGCGTTCAACCAACATTCTTCCTCGCTCGACGACAAACTGCTCGACAACATGCTCGCGGTGTTGAGCTACCCGCGAGCGACGGCGAGCATCAAGTCGAGCGCAATCGAGGTCGAAGGCGGAGATCGGCGGCACCTCGTCGTGTGCGGCACCGAAGGCACGTTCCACATTCAGCCGCTCGACAACCCAGCCGCGCGCGTTTCGCTGTCGAAGGCGCAAGGCGAGTACAAGAAGGGGACGCAGGAAGTGAAGTTCCCGAAGTACAGTCGCTACGTCGATGACGCCGCGGACATGGCCCGCGTCATTCGCGGTGAGAAATCTTTCGACTTCGCGCCCGAACACGACCTCGCGGTTCAGGAAACGCTGCTGCGTGCGTGCGGCCTTCCGCTGAAGGACTGACCGCCGACCGCTCCCGACTTCGAGGTGCTTCCGATGATGCGTTACGTTCTGCTGCTCTGCCTCGCGTTCGCGCTGCTCGGGTGTCGCGACCTCAAGCCGCCCGCCGAAGGGCCTCCCGATACGAACGCACCGGCCGCGGACCCGCCCAAAGCCGACGTTCCCACACCGAAAGCCGGGCAATTTTTCGCCGGGGTCGCCAAAGTCGAGATCACGAACAAGACGGCCATTCCGGTCAGCGACCCTCTGTTCGTGAAGGCGCTGGTACTCAAGAGCGACACCGCGACGGCCGTACTCATCACGGTCGATGCGGTCGCCATCGGCGAAATCGGGCACATCGGCAACGACTATCTCGCCAAGGTTCGCGCCCGGCTTCAGAAGGAACTCAAAATTGCCCACGAGAGCGTGGTGGTCAACGCGAGCCACTGCCACGGCATCGTGTGCGCCGACGTGGACGAGAAGACGTTTCAGGCGGTGAAAGCAGCGACCGACAACATGGTCCCCGTGAAGGTCGGGGTGGGCGTCGGCAGCGAAGACCGCGTTTCGGAGAACCGGCGGCTCAAACTCAAGAACGGGAAGGAAGCGGACGTTCGACACGCCTACTCGCTCCCAGCGGACGAAGAGGTCGCGAGTGTCGGTCCTATTGATCCGCAGATCGGGATTCTGCGCGTGGACCGAACCGACGGGCGCACGCTGGCCGTGGTGTACAACTTCGCGTGCCACCCGATCATGGGCGTGCCGAACGGCGGGAACACCGCGGACATCACGGGCTTCGCGTCGCGGGTGATCGAGGAAAATCTGAGCGAAGGGACGATCGCGATGTTCGTGCAAGGGTGCGGTGGCGACATCAATCCCGTACGGTATAAGGACACTCACCAACCGCGTAGCGCCGAACCGCTCGGCAACATGCTCGGCCTCAGCACGCTGCAAGCGGTGCGAAAGATCAAGTGCGCAGACGGGTCGCTCAAGATACTCAACGAGAAACTCAAGCTCCCGCGAGCCGATCACGCGGAGCGCATCGAATCGCTCCTCGCGGAGCAAATGCGACTGGTGAAGTCACTGAAGGGCACGACCCTCAACCTCAAGACGTTCCTCGAACTGACGGCGAAGTACAACCGGTCGACGGAGTTCCCATCGGACTCCTCGTTCCGCTACTTCTCCGAGAAGGACCGCGGCCGGAATGACCTCGTGAAACTCGACGAGGCGAACCGCAAGAACATCCAGACCTACACGGACAACATCTACACCACGGAGAAGCTTACCCGCGTGCAGACGAATCTCGCGCTGCTTCAGAAGCACCAGGCCACAAACCTCGCCGCAGCTCGTAAACCCATCGAAGTGGAAGTCGCGGCCCTGCGCGTGGGCGACTTCGTCCTCGTGACGTTCCCCGGCGAACTGACGGTCGAGATCGGGCTGAACGTCAAAAAGACCTCGCCGCACAAGCCAACGTTCGTGGCCGGTTACACCAACGGCTACATCTACTACACGCCGACGGCGAAACAGATGCAGAACGTCGGCGGCGCGCAGGAGGACAGCGATTGCCTGCTCGCGCCCGAATGGGAGCAGCTCTTTTACGACAAGGTTGCCGCGGTGCTGAAGAAGCTGTGAGACCGTTGTTACGCCGCTTTTTCCTTGGGAATGTCTACCGCCGGCGGCAGCAGCAGTGCGACCGGCGTCTCGCACCACGCGATGACCACGTCCAGTTCGCGAATCCCGTCCGCCAGTTCCATCACCATCGCCCGCTCCATCGGCGCCCTGCCCACCCGAACCGCGATCCGGTCCGCGAGTCGGTGCACCTTCGTCAAGATGAGCGCCGGCGTTCCAGTCTCGGCGCGGTTCAACACGGCGCGCAGGGTCCGGCACCAGATAGCGAGCCGGTCCGGGACGTTCTGCGTCGGCTCCGGGAGTTGCGCGTCGCGGTACTCCGCGGCGTACTCGCGCCACGCCGAACGGAACGCCTCGAACGCTTTCTGTCGCGTCTGGAGGTCGGAGGTGGACCCGGCACTCTTGGCCGGGTCGTCGCGGTGATTCTCCCACCGCGCCTGGAGGTCGAGAACCCGGACTAGGGCCGTTGCCTGTTTGGGGGTGAGTTTCTCGGCGGTGCTTTCGCTCATCTGCGGCATGATTCGCCTTCGCTTGAGGAGGACAATGCGGTCTTACGGATCTCATCGGTCCGGTCGGTTCCACCGGTTCATAGCGAAGGGCGGGAAGCAAGGGAAGGCGGGTCGGCGGGACGGTATATCCGGTCCGTCGCGGTTCGACCGGACCCGACGAGTAAGGTTCCCAACCACGTGCGGATCGCTGCGCCGGCCGGTAACGGTTACAACTTTGGAAGAAGCGCGACCGGGCGGTTCCGAATGCGAATGCCTACGAATCCTTGGTGCGGGTGGGTGTCGCGAGGGCGGCTCTACCGGTTTGGCACAGCATCTGCATTACCTTATTTCGTCGAACAACAAATTGGGCCAAGTCCCCCGGCCCGCTCTACCTACCTCACCCCCCGTCTCCTCGCCTATCAACAAAAGCCGGCGACTTCGGTCGCCGGCTTCTTCTTTTGATGTGGCACGCTGCGGCTTCTCGTGTCGATCAACTCACGGTGTGCCCGAGACGGGACCGATTCGAGATTCCCGGCGGATTGCGGGGTGGGTTCGGGGCACGCCGCGGGTAAACTTTACCAGACGTCCTTCACCGGAGATCAGATGCGGATTACCGAAGTTTGCAACGCGTGGGTTGTGTACCGAATGACCCTTCACGACAACACCGTCGCGGGAAATGTCGTGTGCGAGCAGCGCGAGTGGGACGCCATCGAGGCGGCCCGGCCCGGCTTCCACACGCTCCTTCACACGGGACTGAAGACCGAGCAGGAGGCCGAAAAGTTGGCCCGCAGCACGTCCGGCGACACCCCGCCGCGCGTGTCGAAGAAGAAGGTGGCGAAGCCCGTCGTGCCTGAGTAGAGTCATCGCCCTCGAAGCCACAAGCGGCGAAAACATGTTTTCGCCGCTTGTGGCTTCGAGGACGCCTGCTCGAAATGTTTGAGGCCTGTCCCCATCCGTAGGGGCAGGCCTCAGGCATTTCGGACCTACTCGTTCAATTAGTACGCGCGTTCCTTCTTCACCGGCTTGCCGAGAGCCGCCTTCTTGATCGCGCTGCGCCGTTTGGCTTCCTTGCGGCTCCGCGCTTCGCACGGCTTTTCGTAATACTCGTGGGCGCGGAGTTCCCGCTTCAATCCACTCCGCTCCACCAACTTCTTGAACCGCCGGAGTGCCGCGCCGATCGGCTCCCGGTCGTGAACCCGCATGCGCAATCCCATTCTGCCTCCCGGTAGTAGTGACAACGTGATATTATAGTTCCCTGCGTCAAAGGAGCCACCCGAATCCC
Organism: Singulisphaera sp. GP187; assembly: GCA_945905925.1. Lineage (GTDB taxonomy): Bacteria > Planctomycetota > Planctomycetia > Gemmatales > Gemmataceae > Gemmata. The sequence goes on along the minus strand of CAMDQN010000073.1, from coordinate 6,800 downwards.
GAATTGACGGTTTCGGGAAAATATCACCTTTGGTCGATATTTCCCCGAATCTGCGAAGTAACAGCGCGAGCACCTGTTAGTATGACTGAGGGTCGGGGGTTCGTGCCCACGACCGAAGGCGGCTCACCGTCTTCACCCCCGCTCTACTTCGAGGCCCGAGATGGCGAAGAATTTGTACGTCGGGAACATGTCGTTCTCGACAACTGAAGACCAACTACGAGAGGTCTTCTCCCAGTACGGGACCGTGACCAAAGTGCAGCTCATCATGGACCGGGAAACCGGCCGCCCGCGCGGGTTCGCGTTCGTGGAGATGGGCGACGGTGGCGACCAGGCCATCGCGGCCCTGAACGGGACGCAACTCGACGGCCGCGCGCTGACCGTGAACGAGGCGAAGCCCCGTGAAGGCGGCGGTGGGGGTCGTGGTGGTGGCGGCGGCTACGGTGGCGGTGGTGGCCGCAGCGGTGGTGGCGGCTACGGCGGTGGTGGCTACGGCGGCGGTGGCGGTGGTGGTGGACGCCGCTACTAACCTTCGAGACGAATAAACTCACGAACCCCGGCACAGGTTGCCGGGGTTTCTTCGTTTCTCGCACGGGGTGTCGCCAACTTCTCTGGTGGTGCTGTCGGCACGTGCGTAATTCGTTACTTCGCGCCGGGCGTCACGACGAACGGTTCCTTGCCCGACTGGTACTGCCCCTGGAAACTGGTGAAGTCCTTGCCTGTCATCTCCAGTAGCTCGGCTTTCCGCCGCTTGAATTCCGGGGCGTCTTCCTTGTACACATTGAACCCGGCTTGCGGTGCGCGCTTGCCGTTTGGGAGGATGCCGGCGGCGTAACTGACTGGCGCCTCGGTGCCAACCACTTCCTTCGCGTAGTTGCCGAACAACGCCACTCCGACGACGTTTCCTCCTTTCTCGATGGTCACTTGCCACCGCGTCTGAATGTTTGCGGAGAGAGCCAGGACGACGGGCTTACCGGGCTTCACAGTGATGTGGACGGTGTGGAAGTCGGTCGGCGTCTCCGAGAGGCCGTTGGGGAACACCAGTGACAGGAGTTCGCGGTTCATGCGCTCGGTTTGGAAGACGGTTCGCTTATCGCCCAACGCGACCAATCCCTTGAGGCTCTTCGTCAGTTCAACCTTCGCGAACGCTTCCTTGTCGTAAAACATTTTCTCTCGGATAGCGGTGCTGAATGCGCCCGACAACCGGTGTGCCACTTTCGCCTTAACAAAACTTGGGCGGGTGTCATCCCCCACCCGGCCCATCTCAACTTCGTCGGTGAGGACCGCACCCGCGTCCTCCGGGAGCAACTTGCGGATGTGGGCCGCTGGACCGTCCTTGACGCGGAGCGCCTTCACCAACCCTTGCCCGTCCGTAATCTCTTTCGGCGAGACGCCGGAGAAGAGAGGTTCATACACCGCAACGTAATGGACTTCGGCGTCCACGGGGAGCTTATCAAACACGATCCGCGCAGGGTCCGCGGCGCGAGAAGTATTGAGGCTAGCAAATACCAGGAGGGCAACGAAAAGGAAGGTGCGCATAGTGGGAGATGCTCCTCAATTGAAAGAGACTGAAAGAACCCGAAAAGGTGCTGACGCGAGTTCAGCACCAACAGGATCGTACCAAAGAGCGGCGCAGACCCGATTAGTGGGCCAAGAAGGTATCGTTCAGTCCGAAGAGGACGACGCGGTCCAACCCACCGTCGTAAGAAAAGACATTCGTGCCTTGGTTGTCGAAGAGCAAGTCGCGCGAGGCATCATCCGTGTACGGGTCGTCGTCCGCGACGAGCCAGTCGTTGCCGGAATTGCCGAAGAGTCGATCCGCCCCGATTCCGCCCTGAACCAAGTCGTTGCCGCTGGCCCCGATGACTTCGTCGTCACCATCCTGCCCGAACATTCCGTCGTCCCCGCTGCCGCCGTCCATGATATCGTCGTCCAGCCCACCGTACAGCGCGTCGTTGCCGCCGCTGCCATCGATGAGGTCGCCGCCTGCACCACCGTCGATTGTGTCGTTGTTCTCTCCACCGTCGAGGAGGTCGATCCCGCCAGCGCCCTGAATGTCATCGTTTCCCAACCCGCCGTTTGCTTCGTCGTTGCCCTCTCCGCAGAAGAGATTGTCGTTGCCGTCCTCACCGAAGAGTTTGTCCTTGAGGTCGCCACCGAAGAGGTTGTCGTCCTCGCTGCCGCCGTACAACTCGTCCTCGCCACCATTGCCCACCAGCAGATCGACGCCATCCTGGCCGTACAACTTGTCCTTGCCGGTGCCGCCGGCATCGCCAGCCAAGTCGTCTTCGCCGTACAGAACGTCGTCCCCGAGGAGACCCTTGAGTACGTCGTCGCCTTCCAACCCCATCAGAGTATCGTTGCCGTCGTCGCCTTGCAGTTGGTCGTTGCCGTTGCTGCCGCGAATGGTGTCATCGTTGTCACCGCCGTAGGCGAAGAACCCGATGCCGTTCAGCCCGGCACCGCCGATGGTGTCGTTCATGTCGTTGCCGTGTACCTGCACCTTGTTCATCAACCCGGCGCCGATGTAGGTGACCGTTTTCTTGACCACGGCGAAGTTGGCGGCCTGCGCCGGGTCCACGGTGATAACGCCCGCACCAGAGTCCGCGATCGTGGCGCTGTTCCCGTTACCGATGACGGCGATGTCGTTCGCTTCGCCTGGGTCGCCGCTGTAGATGACGGTGTTGATCACGGCATCATAAGTAATGTACGACGGGTTGACGCGATCTTCGAGCTGTTCGACGTGGAGCGAAAGGGCGTTCTTCGGGCGCATGGGTAAAGCCTTGGTTGGAAGTGGGGCGAACAAGACCGGAGGTGACGGAAGCGATGGTAGGATGGGGGGGGGGCGATTTGTCAAGCACCGAACCGGAGAAAATAGTCTCGTTGTTGTTGGGTTATTGAGAAACGTGATCCGCGGTTGGAATCGGAAATGACATAGCCCGGCGGAACCACCAAACGGTTCCGCCGGGCTACGAGTGACAGTCAGTTCACAAACTCACATCCCGGCGGCCTTCTTCAGCGCGTCGGCCTTGTCGGTCTTCTCCCAACTGAACTCGGCACGCTCGCGCCCGAAGTGCCCGTTGCGGGCCGTTTCGCGGTAGATCGGCCGGCGCAAGTCCAGCGATCCGATGATCCCCTTCGGCGTCAACTCGAAGTGAGTGCGGATCATCTCGATTAGCTTCTCTTCGGGAACCTTCGCGGTGCCGTTCGTGTTCACCCAGATGTTCAGCGGGTCCGGGTAGCCGATCGCGTAGGACAGTTGCACCTCGCACTCGCGCGCGAGTCCGGCCTTCACGATGTTCTTCGCGATGTAACGGCAGATGTACGCGGCGCTGCGGTCCACTTTGGTCGGGTCTTTGCCGCTGAACGCGCCGCCGCCGTGCCGCCCGCGACCGCCGTAGGTATCGACGATGATCTTCCGCCCGGTCAAGCCGCAGTCGCCGTGCGGCCCGCCCTGCAGGAAGCACCCGGTCGGGTTGATGTGGCAGAGGATGTCGCCGTCGTCTACCTTCGGCAGTTTCTTGCCGGGCTGAATCATCACCAGTTTGCCCTTCACCAAGTCCTTGCGGTCGGCTTCGAGCGTTGGTCGGATGAGTTGGTCGATAATCATCTGCCGGGCGTCGTCGGTGAAGTAGTCGGTTTTGTCCTGGCACACCATCACTTCGCGCGTGTGCTGCGTGCTGATGACGACCGTGTGGATGCGGTTCGGGGTGCCGTCGGTGTTGTACTCGACCGTCACCTGGCTCTTCGCGTCCGGGCGGAGCCACTTGAGTTTGCCGGTCTTCCGCATGTCCGCGTGCCGCTCGACGAGCCGGTGTGCGAGATGGATCGGCAGAGGCATGAGCGTGGGCGTCTCGTCGCAAGCGAACCCGAACATCAAGCCTTGATCGCCGGCCCCCCCGACATCGACGCCCTGGCTGATGTGCGGGCTTTGCGCGTGAATGCGGCAATCGACCTGACATGCGTCTGCGGTGAACCCGATCTCCTCTGCCTCTTCCCGGTCTTTCGCGACGTAGCCGATTTCGGTGATGACTTCTCGCACAAGTGCGTCCACCGCTTGCCGCGTGAGTGCGGCCTTCGTGGTGATCTCGCCGGCCACCACCGCGAGGTCGGTCGTCACGAGCGTTTCGCACGCGACCCGGCTCGCCGGGTCCGCCTTGAGGCAGAAGTCGAGGACCGCGTCGGAGATTTGGTCGGCCACCTTGTCGGGGTGGCCCATCGATACCGATTCACTGGTGAACAAATAACGGTTGGTGGACACGGCAATTCTCTCCTTGGGCACTGGCCCATGCCGGGATGGTCACATCGCTGTAAACTTCCTTCGCGGAAGAATGCGCGTGTTATACATCAGAACGCGAATCGGGGCAATTCGAGTGCGCCGCCCGTGTTCGCGCGCGGGGCGGGTCACTAAAATGCCAATCCTGCCCGGCCACACTTCAATTGGAGTTGTGTTCTCGATGCTCCGACCCCGTTTTCGCTCGCATGGCTTCACGTTGATCGAATTGCTGGTCGTCATCGCGATAATCGCGGTACTGATCGGCCTACTGTTGCCCGCCGTGCAGAAGGTGCGCGAAGCCGCGGCACGCATGAGTTGCCAGAACAACCTCAAACAGATCGCGCTGGCCTGCACGAACTACGAGGTGCGGACCGGGAAGTACCCGTCGTCGAACACGTTCGGCCCGTACAACGGGTGGCCGGTACTGATCCTTCCTGATCTGGAGCAGGAAAACGTTGGCCGAATCTACGTGCCGGCCGCGAACTGGTCCGACGCTGCGAACGACGTCCCCCGCAACAGCAAGGTCAAGACATTTCTGTGTCCGAGCGCGAACGGCCAGCGGACCGCGAAATCGTCCCCTTCGCCCGCGATCGGCGCGCCGCTCCCGACCACTCCCCCGCCCGCGACCGTGACGGGCGCCGCGTGGGACTACTCGAACGTGGCCGTTGTGGCACAGACGTTGCTCGCGTACCTCAACTACCCGGACCCGGCGAGCTACCCGATCACCTGGCGCGGAGTCATGAGTTCGCAGGGTTCGACGGTCGCGCAGATCACGGACGGGCTGTCGAACACGCTTCTCATCGTCGAGGACGCGAACCGGCCGGAATACTGGGTGAGGGGAAAACGCGTGACCGACCGCAACCCATCGTTCGGCGGCGACGGCACCGCGACCGGCACGCTGGTCGGCGGCCTGTGGGCCGATCACGACAAGGGGTTCGGTATCGAAGGGACCAGCGCCGACGGAAACACGTTCGTCGGCGATTGCGCGATCAACTGCAACAACTCGTTCGAGGTGTACGCGTTCCACACGGGCGGCGCGAACGTGGCGATGGCCGATGGCAGCGTGCGGTTCTTGCGCGAGGGGATGGCGATCCGCACACTGGCCGCGCTCGGCACCCGAGCCGGCGGTGAAGTGGTTCCCGGTGACTTTTGACGGCAAGCGTTGTCAGTGTGCAGAGGGGCAGAAAGACAAGCCAAGAGTGGTTTGTCATTCTGCCCTCTGCACACTGACAACTCTGAAGCTTACTTGCCGGCGACGTTAGTCGCACCGTTCAGCGCGGCAACGAGTTTCGGGAACGACTCGGTCAGTTTCGCGCCCGCCTCGACGATCACACGTTTCTCCTCGACGACCAGTTTCCCGTCCACCATCAGTTCGGCCTTCACGTCATAGAAGAACTTCTGCCCGACCGCGAGCGCCGGGGTGTAGAAGGCACGCTCCGTGCCGGTGCCGGGCGCCGGCTTGCCGTCAACGAACAGTTTGGTGTTCGCCGGAACCGTGAACTTCAGGTTCGCGCCCATCGGGGTGTCCGAAGTGGCCTTTGGGATCGGGGCGACCGGGATCGTCATCACCGGCGGGCGGTTCGGGTGGAACGTGTTCCCGTAGACCGCGTGCGAGTTGGTCAGATTGCCGCCCAGAAGGACCGGGTAACCCGGCCCGTACACCGGCGTGCCAGGGGTGTTGTAGCCGTGCAGTGTGTACGGCGACGTCCCAACCGCTGGACCCCAGGTCGAACCGTAGCTGAACGCGCCGGAACACCCATGGCACGAACCGAAGCACGAGTACCCATGGCACGACGAGCCGTGACACGAATGACGGAGACCGAGAATCCCGCCGGATCGCAGCCCGAAGATCCCGCCATGGCACGACGAGCCGTGGCACGATCCGTAGCACCCGACCGGCACGGCTCCGCAGCACCCGGAGGCAACCGTTGTGACCGAGTGCGGCGCGGGAGCGACCATCGGGGGCGGAGTGACATCGGCACCGGCCGACATCGCGGTGAGCATTACGATGCTGTACATGAGTTGCAACCTCTACATTCGGAACAATGGCACTGACGGAGAGGGCTTCCCCGTGTTCACGATGGTAGAACTGCAGCAAAAATACGTCAAAGGTAAACGGCGAAAACTGGGATGATTGGGCAACTGGCGCAGACGTTACGACCGCACCCAGGCGAAACCGAATGACAAAGGACAGATGATGGAGGAGGCAACACGCAACAAGCCGCGCGACCGCAGTCGCACGGCTTGTTGCGCGGACCACTGCCTTCACCCTCACATCGCCAGTTCTTCGCACTGGATGAGCCAGTCGTCGGGGATGCCCTTCGCGCCGATGAGCGCCACGATCCGCCAAGAATCCAACGAGCTACTTCTTGCGCTTATCGTATCGCTCGTAGCGGAACGGCGATTTCTTGAACACGTCGTCCACCAACTCGAACAGGTCCGGGTCGTACTTCGCGAGTTTCTCGCGCGTGTTGATGTCGTTGTGAACGCCCGCGTTCGGCGGGTTGTTACAGTCGAAATACGACTG
>CAMDQN010000072.1 GCA_945905925.1 Singulisphaera sp. GP187 | reverse complement strand
TTCCGATCCATCGATTAAGTTACTGCTGTTAGCACGCTGCAATGAGCTGCCCGGCTCATCCCAACAGTTGGCTATTCTCTTTTTCCTTACTTCGAGGGTCAAACATGACTCGTCCTACGGGTCGTAGGTCGGCGTTCACACTGATCGAGTTGCTGGTGGTGATCGCGATCATCGCCATTCTGATCGGCTTGTTGCTGCCGGCCGTGCAGAAGGTGCGCGAGGCTGCGTCCCGCATGACCTGTACCAACAACCTCAAGCAAATGGGGTTAGGCATCCACGCGTACGAAAGTGCGTACGGCAAGACGCCGTCGGTCGGCCAGTGCGAGTCGAACGCTGGGTCGGTGACGTACACCGTCCACGGGTGGTCTGTGCTGATCCTGCCTTACATCGAGCAGGGGGCCGTGTTCGCGCTTTTCGACACCAATTACAACCACTACGCTGATACCAACTACCGGAACGCCAGCCTGCACCCGAACGCTTCACGCGGCCGAGCCTACGACGACTCCGGCCACCCGAACGGCATGGTGGCTGCCAAGACGAAGATCAAGACCTACGTTTGCCCGAGTACACCGATCGCCAACGAAGCCCGCGACCCAACACACCAGCTCGGCGGGATCGACTACATGGCCGTCGCCTTGAGTGATATCGTCTCCAACGTGAACGATGACGCTGGCAACGCCGGCGCGGTGGGCACCCGTGGCGGTACCGGCGACCGCGTCTACGGGGCAATGACCTGTGAAGGGCGAACCATCATCGGGATCACCGACGGATCCTCGAACACTATCCTGCTGATCGAAGACGCTGGCCGTGCGGCCCCAACCGTCGGCCTTTTCGGCGCCAACGCCAGCAACGGGCGTCTGTCGGCCATGAACACCCCCGCGAACCCCATGGCCACGCCTGCGACCAATGCCCGCCGCGTGTTCGCGTGGGCCGACGCGGACGCCGCGACCAACGGTATTTCCGGCCCGAACGGTCAGACCGGCGGGGCCGGTCAGGCCCGAATCAACAACAACGCGAGCCCGATCGGTGGTCCGAGCACCTGCCTGTGGAGTTTGAACAACTGCGGCCCGAACGACGAGCCGTTCGGCTTCCACAGCGGTGGATGCAACGCAGTATTCGCCGACGGCTCGGTCAAGTTCCTCCGCGACTCGATCCCGGCAGTCACCTTGAAGTTCCTCGCCGGAGCCGACGATGGCCAGGTCGTGACCATCGACTGACGCCCACTCAGGGCAGCGCACGGGCCGGCAATCGCCGGCCCGCGTTCATTCCACCGCCTCTCATTTGGGGTCCCCCAGTAATGACGACACGTTTCGCGAGTCTGATTGGGTTGAGCATTGCTCTGTTCGTCGGCTGTTCAAACTCGGCCCCGCCACAGAGAGCCGAACCGGTCGATGTCGAGGGGGTGGTTCAGCTCCCCAACGAGCAACCGCTGAAAGACGTAACCGTGAACTTTCTACCGACTAGTCCCAGTCAGGTGCAAGTCGGCACCGCTCTGAAGAGCGACGGGAAGTTCGCCGTACAGTTGATTCCGGGCAAGTACACGTACAGCATCGAGGGTAGCGCTGCTGCGCTCAAGAAGGTCCCCACGAAGTACCTGAGTAACGACCCAGTACACACGTTCGAGGTGCCCAGCGGCGGCAACCCGAACCTGACGATCAAGCTCACCAACTGATCGCACTCACCGGAAGGTTTTCCCGCGCCTTCCGCAGGCGTGCCTTTCTCTCGCCACTCCGCCCGCGTAGTATTGGGACATGAGCGAATGGCATCTCGCCCGCGGCTACCGGTTCGCGGGCATCGTTAGTGGATTACGCACAGAACCGGACCGGCGCGACATCGCGGTAATCGTGAGCGACACCCCCGCGACTGCAGCGGGCGTATTCACTCAGAACCGCGTCTGCGCCGCCCCCGTACAAGTGAGCCGCGAGCGACTGCCTCGCGCCGACGCACGCGCGATCGTCATCTGTTCGGGCAACGCGAACGCCTGCACCGGTGAACAGGGACTCGCCGATGCGCGCCGCATGGCAGAGCTTGTCGCGATCGAGATCGGCTGCACGCCTGAGCAGGTGTTAGTCGCATCGACGGGCGTGATCGGGCGCCCACTTCCAATGTCGATTCTCGAAGCCGGCGTTCCGAAAGCCGCGCGCGAAGCGGTCGCGGGGCGCGACGCGTTCTCGCACGCGGCGCACGCGATCCTCACAACCGACACTGGCATCAAGATCGCGACACGCCAGCACGCTGGATTCACCGTCACGGGCTTCGCCAAGGGCGCCGCGATGATCGGCCCGAACATGGCGACCATGCTTGGCTTCGTGATGACCGACGCCTCGGTCGCACCGGCCGACCTTCACCGCATTCTGAAGGTCGCTGCCGAACAGAGCTTCAACAGCATTTCCGTTGAAGGGCACACCAGCACGAACGACACGGTGTTGTTACTCGCGAACGGCAGCGGCCCTCCGCTCGCGGGTCAGGCGCTAGAAGCCTTCGCACTCGAAGTGCGTCACGTTTGCGTGGAACTCGCGCGCAAGATCATCATCGACGCCGAAGGCGCGGAACACCTCATCACGATCGAGGTGGACGGTTGCCGCACCGACGCGGAGGCGAAGCAGATCGCGAAGACCATCGCCGAGAGCGCGCTGGTGAAAACCGCGGTGTTCGGTGCAGACCCGAACTGGGGACGCGTGGTGTCAGCAGCCGGATATTCCGGCGTGATGTTCGACGAAAAGGATCTGTCGCTGTGGATGGGCGACTTGCCGCTGTACCGCGCTGGGGCACCACTGCCGTTCGACGCGAGCGCGGCTTCGTCGTATCTGAAACACAACCGCGAGGTTCATTTCAAACTGCGGTTCACCCTCGGCAGTGGGCGCTGCACGTTCTACACGTGCGACCTCACCACCGAGTATGTGAAGCTGAACGCGGATTACACGACGTAGGGAGTCCCAAGTCGCAAGTCCACAAGTCGCAAGTCCCAAGCTTGTTGATTTGTTGACTCGTGACTTGGGGCTTGTGGACTTGCGACTTCCCCATGCAACCCCTCATCGAACTCAACGCCGTCTCGCGCAAGTTCGGTGCTTTCACCGCGTTGAGTGACATCACGTTGTCACTCCCGCCGGGGCGTATCGGACTGCTTGGGCCAAACGGAGCCGGCAAGTCCACGCTGTTGAAAATCCTGATGGGCCTCATCCCACCGTCGAGCGGAACCGGGCGCGTGCTCGACGAGGAACTTGGGGGTGACCGCGACACCGAAGGCAACTGGCGATTACGGCGGCTCATCGGGTTCATGCCCGAAGCCGACGCCCTCGTGCCCGGGTTGACCGGCGTCGAGTACGTGAGCCTCGCGGGCGAACTCTACGGCATGCCGCGCCGCGAAGCGACCCGCCGCGCGCACGAGGTGCTTTCGTATCTGGAGTTGGAAGAGGCGCGATACCGGTACGTGGAGCAGTATTCCGCCGGCATGAAGCAGCGCGCGAAACTCGCGCAGGCGCTCGTCCACGACCCGCCCGTGCTGTTGCTCGACGAGCCGACATCGGGTCTCGACCCGGCCGGCCGCGACGCGATGTTACGGCTCGTGAAGGCGCTCGGCACCGATCACGGGAAGTCGGTGCTATTCTCCACGCACCTGCTCGCCGACGTGGAAGCAGTGTGTGAGCGAGTCGTCATCATGGCGGGCGGGAAAGTTCGCGGCGAAGGAACCGTCGCGGAGTTGTGCGCCCGGCGCCAGGGCCGGTTCCGCGTTCGCGTGCAGGGCGAACTGACCGCGTTCCGCACCGCCCTTGAAGGCGCGGGCGTGAAGTTCTTGGGCGATAATGGACAGGGCGAGTTGCGGGTCGCGGTGCCGAACGTGTGGTCGAACCTCACATTCTTCCAGCACGCCGAGACATGGGGCGTTGTCATCCGTTCGCTCCTGCGCGACGACGAAACGCTCGAAGAACTGTTCCTGCGAACGGTAGCGGTGTGAGCGCGACCCCTCCGGGGTCTACGCTGAACGAATTGGATTCTGTCCTCTGTCCTCTGTCCTCTGTCCTCTGGCCAGTATGGCGCAAACCGACACCCTGCTCCGCTACCGACCGTGGCGCGGAACCGCGCGGGGACCGCTCTACGCCGCGACCGCGCTCGCCCGCGCGTCGCTCAAGTTGCTGTTCCGACACTGGCAGGCGTGGTCACTGCTCGCGCTCTCGCTGTTGGTGTTCTTCTTCTTCTTCTATGCGCAATACCTGGTAGTGTGGATCACGAACTTGCTCGCGACCGATACGGTGCGGTTCGCGGGGTTCCCGGTCAGCGTTCGGAACATCACGCGTTTCTTCGAACCGCTCGCGCTTAACGGCACCGCGCACACCTTCGGCAACTTCATCTGGTATCAGGGGTACGTGTTGGTGATCTTCCTCGCGTACGCGGGGTCGGTGCTGGTTGGGAGCGATTTCTCTCACGGGAGCTTGCCGTTCTACCTCTCGAAACCCATCGGGCGGTGGCACTACGTTCTTGGCAAGTGCCTCGCGATCAGCACTCTCATCAATCTGTTGACCACAGTCCCCGCGATCCTCCTCTGGGTCGAAGCCGGTCTTCTGGACGACTGGCAAACCTACTACTTCAAGCAATGGAGACTGCTTCTCGGTATCATCTGTTACGGGTTGGTGCTGACCGTCACGCTCACCCTCATCACCGTCGCGACGGCAGTGTGGGTTCGGCGAACAGTGCCGATGGCCATGATCTGGATGGGGCTGTTTGTCCTCCTGCCGATGCTCGCCAGTTCGCTGGTGGCAACGCTCGACGACCGACGCTGGCGGCTCATCGACCTGTGGAACAACCTGTACCTGTGCGGGCTGTCGTGCCTGCGCGCGGACTCCGCGACGATCCGCCCGCAGCCGCAACCGGAGTTCTGGCAGGCGTGGCTCGTAACCGGGACCGTGGTCAGTTCGTGCGTACTCTACCTGCGCAAGCGGGTTCAGGCAGTGGAGATCGTTGCGTAAGTGATGAGTGACGAGTGATGAGTGATGAGTTGAAAACCGTGCTTGGGCGAGCGGGGGGCGTAAGCCCCCTGATAACCACCAGCGCGCCAGACAAGGTATTGGTTCAACAGGGGTCTCCCCCTGCTTCCCACCCCCGCGAGCCAAGTTCACTCGCGCCCTTGTTGCTCTTTGAGCAAGTCTCGAAGTGGTACGGGAGCGTCCTCGCGCTCAATCAGGTGACGCTCGAACTCACGGGCGGCATCACCGGTCTGGTGGGCGCGAACGGCGCAGGCAAGTCCACGCTGCTCCGCATGGCGAACGGCCAACTCAAACCGACGCTCGGTCAGGTCAGCGTTCGCGGAACCGACGCGTGGGACTGGCGCGCCCGCCGGCTCGTCGGTTACTGCCCGGACATCGACGCGTTCTACGAAGACCTGTCCGGGCGACGGTTCGTGTGGACGATGGCGCGGCTGTGTGGGTACACGCGGACAGAATCGAACTGGCGCACGGAAGCGGTTCTGGAGCGCGTCGGCATGGCCGGGCGCGCCGACCGCAAACTCCGCGGCTACTCGAAGGGAATGCGCCAGCGAATCAAGCTCGCGCAAGCACTTCTCCACGACCCCGAGCTTCTGATCCTCGACGAACCGCTTTCCGGCATCGACCCAATCGGCCGGCAAGAGTTACTCGAACTCTTCCAGGCGCTCGCGGCACAGGGGAAGTGCTTGCTCATTTCGAGTCACGAACTCGAAGCGCTGGAGAAACTCACGAACCACGTGGTCATCATGGCCCGTGGGCGGATCGCGGCGGTGGGTACGCTCCAACAGATCCGCGAGATGCTCGACGACCACCCGGTCTCGGTGCGGATCGACGTGGACCGTCCGCGCGAGGTCGCACGGTTGCTTCTCGCGTTGCCGGAGGTGCTCGCGGTGGACGTGGCGCCCAAACTCGCCGACGGGGGCACCGCGCTCGTGGTAAAGGCACGCAACCCGAAGCGATTCTTCGAACTGTTCGGACGGCTCGCGGTGGAACAACGGCTCGACGTGCGCCGCCTCGAACCGCTCGACGAGTCCGCGCACGCGATCCTCGGGTACTTGCTGGGCGGGTCCGGGCGCACATAACAGGCGGAAGGCGGAAGGCGGAAGGCGGAGCAAAGACAACAGAGCACTCGTGGCATTATGACAACCCACCCCACCAACCCGGCTCCCGATCCGCCCTCCGCCCTCCGCCTTCCGCCTTGCAAAAGCCTTCCGCCCTCCGCCCTGAGGGCGTGGTGCGTCCTCGTGGTGCAGAGCTTCCAGCGACACTGGCGCGTGCGCCAGATGGGTTGGGTGTCGGCCGGTCTGCTCGCGCTCGTGGTCGTCTGGGTCGCGGTCGTCACGGCGCGCGGCGGGTGGGACGTGGCGAGCCAGCGCGCGCGACGCACCGCGGCAACGAAGGACGCCCCGCGAACCACGAACGCGCGCGAGGCCCAGCGCCAGAGCCGCGACGCCCGCTACACACTGCTCCTCGACGGTAAGAGCGACGAACTTCGGGCGCACGAGGTTCCGAACCCGCTCAACCCCACCCAGGACTCGCTCGCGTCGCTGATCTTCGAGGTGCCGCAGGCCGCGATGCGGGACGAGGCATTCCTCAAGAGTTGGGCGTTCATGACGTACTCGCGGTGGGTCGTCATGCTTGTGTTCATGGGGTTCGTGCTGCCGCTGTTCACGCTCTCGTACGCGAGCGGGGCGTTCGGCACGGAGCGAGAGAGTCGGTCGCTGGTGTGGCTCATGACGCGCCCCATCCCGCGGAGTGGCATCTACCTGGCGAAGTTCCTGGGCACGCTCCCGTGGTGCGTCGCGTTCGGGTTGGGCGGGTTCGCAGCCGTGTGCTTCGCTGGCGGCGACGTGGGGCGCGAGGCATTGGCGCGGTTCTGGCCCGCCGCCGTGGTGGGAACGGTCGCGTTCGCGTCGCTCTTCCATTTGGTCGGCGCGATCTTTAGGCGCCCGGTTGTCGTCGGACTGGTGTACGTGTTCTTCTTCGAGACGGTCGTCGCGGCGCTGCCCGGGAGTTTGAAGTTACTCAGTCTGACCTTTTACGCGCGCTCACTGATGTACAATGAGGCGGTCCACGCGGAGCCGAAACACCCCTCCCACATGCTCCCCGCGATGACGGAAGCCGTATCCTCCGAAACCGCATGGGTGGTGCTGGTCGCGGTCCCGATCGTGATCACGCTCCTGGGAATGTGGCTGTTCTCCCGATCCGAGTACCGCGACGACGTGTGAGATTTTCGATGGCTGCTCCAGTCTCAATTCCATTCGACGTGCCAGGCGTTCCGATGCACGGGTTCCGTGGCGAAGAACCCACCACCGAACTCACACGCCCACGTGGTTTGACGGTTGCGATTAGCCGGCTAGCCGGCGCACGCGGCACCACCATCGCGAGGAAAGTCGCGGACATCCTCGCGTGGCAGGTGTTCGACCACGACACGCTCGATTACCTCGTGCAGGACGACACCGCCCGCGCGCAACTTCTGGCCGACGTGCCGGCCGACGCGCGCCGGTGGGCTGACGCCCAACTCGCCCACCTCCAACGAGACCGCAACCTCAACGCCGACCCCGACGCACTGCAACTGATTCGCCTCGTCCTGACGGTGGCCGCGCGCGGCAACGCGGTAATCGTGGGTCGCGCCGCGGGGTTCATGCTCCCGGCGGAAACAACGATCCACGTGCGCATCATTGCGCCTGCTGAATCGCGGATCGCGTACATTGCGCAGGAACTGCGACTCACTCGCCCTGAAGCGGCCGAAGAAGTCCGCGCGCGCGACGAGCGCCGCGCGCTGTTTTTGGACCGCACGCTCGGGCTGGACCCCGCAGACCTGACAGCCTACGACGCGGTGGTGAACTCCGAACGATTGACCGTAGAGGGCGCGGCGCAGTTCATCGGCTGGGCGGTCCGCACCAAGCAGATGTTCGTCGAAATCGCGGACGATCCCCCGGGGGCGTTGTTCACCGACCTCGACGAACTGGCGGGCGCGTAATGTCGGCGTTCGCCGCGTTCGCGCGCACAACCCGCACCTTGGCCCCGCGAACGGCCGTCGTCCTCGGTTCGGGGCTCGCGGGCACCGCGAGCGCATTCACCGAACGCGCCTCGGTCGCATTCGCGGACATCCCGGGATTGGTCCCGCCCACGGTCCGCGGACACGGCAGCCGGCTCATGGTCGGCGAGTGGTCCGGCGTCCCTGCTCTGCTCTTCCTCGGCCGGCTCCACTTCTACGAAGGTCACGCGCGAGAAGTCGTCGTCGGCACTGTTCGCACCGCGGCCGAACTCGGCGTGAAGCGGATCGTGCTGACGAACGCCGCGGGTGGGATTCATCCTTCGCTGCAACCAGGCGGACTGATGGCGATTCGCGGACACCTGAAACTACTCAACTCGAAAGCTTGGCGCAACCTGGCGAGCGACACCGCTGTGTCACAACCGTATTCGGAGCGACTCATCGAAGTGATACTCTCACACGAAGCCGCAGCCGGGCGCGAGCTGCTCGCGGGCGTGTACGCTGCGCTGACAGGTCCGAGTTACGAAACCCCCGCGGAGATTCGCGCGCTCGCGGCGTGTGGCGCGGACGCGGTCGGCATGTCAACTGCGCTGGAGGCGGAAGAAGCGGCGCGATTGGGCCTGCAAGTGGCCGCGATCTCGTGCATCACGAACAAAGCCGCCGGTCTCGGCGACGCGGCGATTGATCACGCCGAAGTGCTGATGAACGCAAAACTCGCAGTCGAGCGAATGGGTGAACTATTAGGACGTCTTGTTGGCGAGCGGGGGGCGTAAGCCCCTGTTTGCACTGTCGCGCCTTACGGCTTGATCGGTTTCCCTTCCTTTTTGAAGATGTCCTCTTCGGCCTGAATGAAGATCCTGGGCTGCAGCACCACAACCCACACCTTGTCTTTCGGGGCGTAGGCGAGGCGGAAGATCGCGGTGCCGCCGTCTGCGACCTCGGTTGAGCCGGTCGCACCGAGGTCTTCCACTTCCGGCGACTGCGCCACGATCTGCTTGCCGCCGATCTCCCCGAGGTCGCGATTCTTGATGCCCGTGATGCGCGTGGATTGCTCACTCAACTTGAACCGCACGAACCGACGATCGGCACTCACCACCGGCACCGCGACCAGCGCGAAGCCCTCCTTGACGAATAGCGGATTGTCGCGCGCGATGCCGGCCTTCTGGTCAGCGAAATTGGTGAATGGTACGACAACGCGGCGCGCCGAAACGGTCGCCTCCTGCCCGTTCGCGAACCGATCGCTCGAGGTTTGCACCACGCGCCCGGTCTTGAGGATCTTGTTCATTTCCTTCATCGCTTTATCAATCGCCGGTCCTTCCTTGCCCTCGATCTCCTCACCAGTTGAGAATAGCACCGGGGCTTTCGTCTTGCCCTTCGGGATCGATTTCACCAACTTCTCGAAGGCCGCGGGGTCGAGTTCGTACACATCGGCCTTCACTTCGATGGCGATGTCCGCGAGCCGGTCGAGCGCGTCGAGCAAGTCCTTCACCTCAGTATGCACCTTCGCGGTCGCGCGGACTTCGAGTTTCCCGCCGTCGCGCTCGATGAGTTGCGGTCCATCCGCGCCCGGTCTCGGTTCGCCGAGCGAGATGGTTTCGAGGATCATCTTCACGATCGAGTCCGCGTTCGCGATGCCGGCGCCCTTCCCGCGTTCCCCAAGCAGCGGCTTGATGTTGTACACCTCCGTGACGAGCGTCTTGTCAGCGAGCGACTTCGGGTCCGGTTGTGCCACCACGCTCCCAATGCACAGCGCGAACGCGACCGAGAGGAAAAGCAACTTCGCGGGCATGGCGCACTTCTCCTGAATGGGCCGAACGGGATGCTCCCACAACACGCGTGAGGACGCCGTCGTTGGTGGTCATTCTTGACGGCGCAACCGCTGGGCGTAGCATACCACCGCGTACTTGTGAAATCCTTCACAAGAACCGCACAACTGGGGAAGGCATGAGCGTCAGCCCCGTTCAGACCCCCGCAGGCGTCGAACCGGCGTTCGACCTTGTGGCGTACTATCCGATCCTGATCTACGCGGTCGTGTGCGTGCTATTCGCGGGCAGCGCGATCGCCGCGACGCACCTGTTCCCGTTCAAGCCTCGCAAGCCGACGCGCATCAAGCAGATGCCGTACGAATCCGGCATGGACCCGGTCGGCACGGCACGGATGCAGTTCGACATCAAGTTCTACCTGATCGCGATTCTGTTCCTCGTGTTCGACGTGGAACTGCTATTCCTGTACCCGTGGGCGGTGATCGCTTACAGCGAAGGCGGCGACCAGACCTGGCGCAGGGTGTTCGGCACCGTGGTGTTCCTTGAAATCATGGTGTTCCTCGCGACGTTCGTGATCGCTTACGTGTACGCGTGGAAGAAGGGAGTGTTCTTGTGGCGCTAACGAACCTGCTGCCGGACTTCCTGATCGCCCCGCTCGATTACCTCGCGAACATGGCGCGTAAGCACAGTTTGTGGCCAATGCCGTTCGCGACCGCGTGCTGTGGCATCGAGTTGATGGCGACCGCTTCGAGTCGCTACGACGTGGCCCGGTTCGGTTCCGAAGCAATGCGGTTTAGCCCGCGTCAGTGCGACGTGATGATTGTGGCGGGTCGCGTGGCGATGAAGATGGTGCCGGTGATGCAGCGCATTTGGCTGCAAATGCCCGAACCGAAGTGGTGCATCTCGATGGGCGCTTGCGCGTCGAGCGGCGGCGTGTTCGACACCTACGCGGTGGTTCAGGGTATCGACCGGTTCATTCCGGTTGATGTGTACGTGCCGGGTTGCCCGCCGCGCCCGGAACAACTGATTCGCTCAATCATCGACCTGCAAGAGAAGATTCAGCGCACGGGAACGATCGACGCGCGCGAGTTCGCATCGCGCACCGCTTACGAAGGCCCGACCGCGTTGGCGCGCGAACTGGGTGCGGAAGAGGCCATCGTCGCGCCCGGCGATTACAACACCGCGACGCGGATGCGTTCTCTACCACTGGTTTAGGCGAGCCGGGCGCTTCAGCGACTGGAGAACCGTATGCCCTATCTCGACACACTCAACGCGAACTTCGCCGGGGCGTTCACCACGTCCGCGTTCCGCGACAACGCGCGCGTGCTCATCGACGCAGAGCGAGCGACGAAGGTGCTGTTCCCACTGTTGAAGTGCTTGAAAGAAGAGTGCGGGTTCAACTTCCTCACGGAACTCGGCGGCATCGACTACCTCGGCTACGAAGGCGCGACCGACCGGTTCTGCGTGGTGTACGGCCTCACGAACCTCACGACCGGTGACCGATTGTGGGTGAAGGCGTTCGCGAACGACCCTTCCCCAGAGTTGCCTTCGGCTGTGGAGTTATGGCGCGGGGCCGATTGGATGGAGCGCGAAGTTTACGACATGTATGGCGTGCGGTTCACGGGTCACCCGGACCTGCGGCGCATCCTGATGCCAAGTGAATACACCGCGTACCCGCTCCGCAAGGACTACCCACTGCGCGGCCACGGCGAGCGGCACAACTTCCCGACCGTGACGCGGGCCGACAGTTAGGCGAACCCCGGCCACAAGGCCGGGGGTGTTCGGAGAGAGTGATGCCTGTAGACACCGCGACTCCCCCAGATGACATCGCTGGCGCGGACCAAGAGTTCCTCTACACCCTGAACTTCGGGCCACAGCACCCGGCCACGCACACCACACTCCGCCTCATTCTCACGCTCGATGGCGAGACCATCGTCAACGCGGTCCCCGATATTGGTTACCTCCACAGCGGCTTCGAAAAGCTCGGCGAAGACCTCGACTTCAACCAGTACGTGACCGTTGTTGACCGGATGAACTATATCTCGCCGTTCGGGAACGAATGCGCGTGGTTCACGACGGTCGAGAAATTACTCGGGATCGAGATCACGCCGCGGTGCAAGTACATCCGCGTCATCCTCGCGGAACTCGCCCGCATTAGTGACCACCTGCTCTGCGTCGGCGCCGCAGCGCTCGATCTCGGCGCGCTGACCGCCTTCTTGTATGCGTTCAACGCGCGAGAGAAGATATACAACGTGATGGAGTCCTCGTCGGGCCAGCGGTTCCACCCGTCGTATGCCCGCGTTGGCGGGTTGATGGCCGACATCAGCGACGACGTGGTCGCCCTCATCCGCGACTTCGTGAAGACGTTCCCGAAAGTTCACAGCGACATCGTTCGCCTGCTGAACCGAAATCGTATCTTCCTCGACCGCACGAAAGGCATCGGCGTACTCTCGAAGGAAGACGCGATCAGCTACAGTTGTTCCGGCCCAGTGGCGCGTGCGAGCGGCGTGGTTCGCGACCTCCGCAAAGACGAACCGTACCTCGCGTACAAGGAACTGTCGGGGGCGTTCAAGATCGTGTGTGGCAAGGGCGGCGACTGCTACAACCGCTATCTGGTCCGCATGGGCGAAATGCTGGAGTCGTGGAAGATCATCCACGCGGCCGTGGAGAACCTCCCGACCGGCCCGGTGAATGTCGATCTCAACGACAAGCTCACCATCCCCGACAAGAACGCGACCTACCGAAGCATCGAAGGGTTAATTCAGCACTTCGAGTTGTTCATGTGGAACCGCCGGTGGGAAACCCCGGTGGAAGAGGTGTACGGCGCGAACGAGACCGCGAACGGCGAGTTGGGCTTCTACTTGGTGGCGGACGGCACC
The DNA here is from genome assembly GCA_945905925.1 of Singulisphaera sp. GP187. GTDB lineage: Bacteria > Planctomycetota > Planctomycetia > Gemmatales > Gemmataceae > Gemmata. The sequence continues at coordinate 19,958 of CAMDQN010000072.1, read as the reverse complement.
GGCAAAGCGTTCCGCGCGCGGACGCGCCCGCCGTCGTTCATCCACTTCGCGGTGTTCCCGCTGATGATTGAAGGGCACCAGATTTCCGACGTTCCCGCAGTGCTGGGCAGCCTGAACATCATCGCGGCGGAGCTGGATCGGTGATGGGATGAGTGACACGACCGCCGGCTGGGATTGGGGCGAGGTGAAGCGGCAGTTCCCGATCAACTGTGTAGTGTGAGCGGGACTGTGGTGGTCGTTGCCCCGTTCGGTGTACTCATCGACCTCGGTATCGGTTTTGAAGGGCTACTACTCGTTCCAGAAATGGCAGCCGACAACAGAAAGCGGATGGAGGACTACCCGCAGGTCGGTCAGTCAGTGACGGCGACGGTGCTTTGGCACAACGACCAACGGAAGCAGTTCTCGCTCACTCAACGGCTCAAGGACACTGCGGGATAACCTCAATGGCCGCGCTTTCCGAAGACATTAAGAACCGCATCCGGGCGTACATCCCGAAGTACCCGCGTAAGCAGGCGGTGACGCTCCCGGCGCTGCACCTCGTCCACGATGAACTGCGCACCGTGTCGAACGAGGCCATCGTCGAGATCGCGGAGCTTTTGGAACTGCACCCGTCGGAAGTTCACGACACGATGACCTTCTACGAGTTCTTCAAAGGCGAGGGCCAGAAACTCGGCACGACGCGGTTGTGGGTGTGTCGCGGACTCGCGTGTATGCTCCGCGGCGCTTACGAACTGATCGAACACTGCGAAGGCAAGCTCGGCGTCCACTGCGGTCACACGACCGCTGACGGGAAGATCACGCTGGAATTCGCGGAGTGCATCGGCGCGTGTGACGGCGCCCCGGCGTGTCTGATTAATGACGTTCACGCCATGAATGTGACGACCGAGAAAGCCGACCAGTTGATTACAGAATTGAAGTTGAAGTAATCACATGCCATACGAACCTGTACTCCTGGCGCGCATCAATAAGCCCAACAGCGGGAAGCTTGAAGGCTATCGCGCGGACGGCGGTTACGCCACCTTCGAGCGCGCGCTTAAGGAAAAGAAGCCGCTCGATGTCGTCACACAGGTGAAAGACTCTGGGCTGCGCGGGCGCGGCGGTGCCGGCTTCCCGTGCGGACTCAAGTGGACCTTCTTGCCGAAGGATCACCCGGGGCCGATCTATCTCGCCGTCAACGCGGATGAATCCGAGCCGTGTACGTACAATAATCGAATTTTGATGGAGCGCGACCCTCATCAGGTGCTCGAAGGAATTATGTTGGCATGCTATGCCATCAAATCCCAGAAGGCATTCTTCTACGTCCGCTATGAGTACGGTGATTCGTTCCGCTCACTCGAAGCCGCGGTCAACGAACTGTACGCGGCAAAGTTGCTAGGCAAGAACATCCTCGGCACCAACTTTGAACTCGACATCGTGATTCACCGCGGCGCCGGAGCTTACGTCTGCGGCGAAGAAACCGGGCTTATCGAATCACTCGAAGGCAAGCGAGCGTGGCCACGGATCAAGCCGCCCTTCCCCGCGATCGAAGGCGCGTTCCGCAAGCCGACCATCGTGAACAACGTCGAGACGCTCGCTTGCGTCACGCAGATCATGAAACGCGGGAACGACTGGTTCAAGTCGCTCGGTGTGCCGCCCGACCCAAAGAACCCGCGCGATGCGGGCAGTTACGGCCCGAAGCTCTACACGCTCGCGGGCCACGTCGAGAAGCCGGTGTGCGTCGAGTTGCCGATGGGTGTGACGATTCGCGACCTCGTGGAGAAGCACGGCGGCGGCGTGTGGAAAGGCCGCAAGGCAAAAGCGGTTAATCCCGGTGGACTCAGCATGGGGTTCATCGACGTGAATGCCCCACTCAAGGGAGAAGACGGCAAGACCGAGTATGACATTCCACTCGACTTCAATGGTCCGGGTAGCGTCGCGTGCCTGGGGTTGGGCACCGCGGCCATCACCGTCGTCGACGACCAGACCAGCATGGTTGACGTGCTTCACAACGTCTGTCAGTTCTTCGCGCACGAAAGTTGCGGGCAATGTACACCGTGCCGCGAGGGGACCGGCTGGATGCTGAAGATCACCGACCGGATGCGCCGCGGACACGGTCACAAGGAAGACCTGGACATCCTGATTGACGTGGGCGACCGAATCGGCATCATGCCGGGGACGACTATCTGCGGACTCGCCGACGGCGCCGGCTGGCCGGTGAAGACCCTCATCCGCAAGTTCCGTGCAGATTTCGAAGCGACCATCAAGAGCGGCGTGAAGAGCCAGTACGCGAAGTCGCTCGCACTGGTCGGCGCACACTGATTCACCCAACCGGAGGGCTGCGATGCGATCGTTTACGTTGGTCGCGGTTCTGGTTCCGCTCCTGCTCGCGGTCGGGTGCAAGCGAGCAAAGCCTACCGAAGCCGCGAACCCCGAAATCGCGAAAGTGAAACCCGCGCCGCAACTGGCCCCAAAGAACGACAAGAAGACCGAAAAAGAACTGGAACCGAACTGGCTCAAAACGCCGCTCGGTGGCAATAAGGACCAGAACCAACTTTCGGTCGATACCCCGGTGAACGGCGGCGGCAAACTGCCGAGCGTCACTACGCCGCAGGGCGGGGTCACTGTCCCGCCAGTTCAGCCACCCGGGACTGGCGTCCTCCAGCCGAATCCGGAGCCGAACAAGCCGCCCGCCGGCGGTACGACCACCGTGGTCTCAACGAAGACGGTCACGAAAGACGACATGTTCCACGTGCAGATATTCATCCACGACTCTTCGCTCGTGACCGGACGGATGCCCGCGCCCGCCCTGACCTACGCGGCGCTCATCAAAGCGGAGTCGCCCGCCGCAGAACTGGTGAAGGACGGGGCCATCATCCTCACCACGACAACCCAGCGCGATAGCATCTGGGCGTTCGAGGCACGCGCGTACCTGAACGGCGGATTTGTTGTCAGCCAGAACGGGGTCGAGACGCTCACCGCCAGCGAGTTGAAGAAACGCCTCGGAAAGTAGTGGTAGGGTGGGTCGAGCCGGCTTTGCGGCGAAGACCCACCAAGAACCGTTGACGTGAGTGGTGGGCCTTCGGCTCGCGAACCCGAGCCTCGACCCACCCTACGAAATGCACCTACAGGTTCGATCATGCCGACGGTTTACGTGAACGACAAGCCGGTCGAGATCGGCACGAAGCGGCTCAACTGCGTGCAGGTGGCCGAACTCGCCGGCGTGTTCGTGCCGCACTACTGCTGGCACGAAGCGCTATCCGTCGTCGCATCGTGCCGTATGTGTCTCGTCGAAGTCGGCGATCTGAAAGACGGCAAGGTGACGATGCAGCCACGGGTGCTGCCTGGGTGCCAGACGCCCGTGAAGGACGGCACCGTCATCGTCACCGGCGAGTACGACAAGCGCGACAAATCTCTTCCGGCTCTGGCCTACGACCCTGGATACACCAGAACCGCACCCTTGGGCGAGCGCGCGAAGAAATCGCAGGCGGACACGCTCGAAGGGTTGCTCATCAATCACCCGCTCGACTGTCCAGTATGCGACAAGGCCGGTGAGTGCAAGCTTCAAGACTTCTCGTACAAGTACGGGCGCTCCGAGTCGCGCATGGTGGACGTGAAGAACACGCCGCCGAACAAGCCGCAGTTGTCGAGCAAGATCACGCTGTTCACCGACCGCTGCATCATGTGTACGCGGTGCGTGCGTTTCACGCGCGAGATTTCGGGCACCGCGGAGCTATACGTCTCCGGTCGCGGGCACCACGAAGAGATCGACGTGTTCCCCGGTCGGCCGCTCGAAAACAAACTCGCGGGCAACGTCGTTGACCTCTGCCCCGTCGGCGCGCTCGGCTCGAAAGACTTCCTCTACAAGCAACGCGTCTGGTATCTCAAGACCGTGGACGGTGTCTGTAACCGTTGCAGCACGGGTTGCAGCACCTACGTCGATGCGAACAAGGACATCGTGTACCGCATTCGGGCGCGGCACAACCCGGAAGCCCAAGGGCACTTCATCTGCGATGAGGGCCGCTACGGATATCACCACGCGAACTCGGGCGAGCGGTTCGTGCGCCCGGTGACGAAGTCGGAAGGCAAGTTCAAGCCGATCGCGTGGAGCACGCTGCTCCCGCAACTGAAGCAAGAGTTTGCCGACGCGGTGACGGCGAACGCGACGGGCGTGGTCGCGGTGCTGTCGCCGTTCCTCACCGCTGAAGAAGCCTTCTTGCTCGGCACCTACTTCAAGTCGCTATCGAAGGACGTGCGGCTCGTGTTGGGGCCGGTTCCACTGATCGGCGCTGACGACACCTACCCGAAGAACGCGAAAGGCGAACCGGTCGAGCCGGTGAAATTCACCATACGCGCGGAGAAGGCACCGAACCGCAACGGCGTCGAAGCCGTGTTAAAGCAACTTCAGGGGGAGGTGATCACGTTCGCGAGCATCGCGAAGGAATCGCTCTCGGCGATGTGGTTCAGCGGCGGCTACCCAGATAAATCGCACCTCGACGCGCTCGTACCGACCGGCTGGAAGGCACCCGTGCTGCTCGTCGCCCAAGACCTGCTGCCCACAGTCGTCACCGCGAGCGCAAAGTACATCCTCCCCGCGACGACTGGGTTTGAGAAGGACGGCACGTTCGTGAACCACGCGAACTACGTGCAGACGTTCGGCCGTGCGGCGCGCCCACCGCAGGAGGCGCGAACCGAGTTGCAACTCGCGTTCGACCTGCTTGGCCGTAAGGGGTTGGTGCAACCGGGCGCGGTTCGCAAAGAGATGGCGAAGGCCGTGCCGTTCTTCGGCGCGCTGGCCCCGGAAACTCGCATCGCGTTGGAAGTTGCAGGTGAGCGGGGGGCGTAAGCCCCCTGTTAGCCTTCGCGCAAGTGGCACCGTAAAACTTAACAGGGGGCTTACGCCCCCGCTCGCCAAGACGAATCATGCCGAACTTCGACATCACCATCACCGCGATCGTCATCGTCGGCCTCATTGGGGGCATCCTCGGCGTGTGCGGTTACCTCACGCTCGGCGAGCGCAAAATCTCCGCCTGGATACAGGACCGCGTCGGTCCCAACCGTGTCGGCCCCGGGGGCTTGCTCCAACCACTCGCCGACGGTGGCAAATTCTTCCTCAAAGAAGAAGTGATCCCAGATCACGTGGACCGCGTGTTCTACCTGCTCGCCCCTGCGGTCGCGGTCGGAACCGCGCTCCTGGCGCTCGCAATCGTGCCGTTTGGTTCAACGACCCCGGCCCCGGAACCGGTTGCGATCACGACACCGGATGCCGTCGCGACATTCGATGCGCAACAGAAGGCTTACGCCGAGAGCTTCAACTTCGTGCTCGCCCCGGGCTTGGATATCGGTGTGCTGTACATCTTCGCGCTCGGCTCCCTCGCGGTATACGGCGCCATCCTCGCGGGTTGGAGCGCGAACAACAAATACTCGCTGCTCGGCTCTCTGCGGAGTTCGGCGCAGATCGTGAGTTACGAAATCCCACTCGGCCTGTCAGTGCTCGGTGTGTTCATCCTCGTCGGTTCGCTGAACCCGGAAAAGATCATCGCGTGGCAAGCGACCCCAGGCGGCACGCCGGACCCGGTTCTCGGAAGCGTCACCGCCTGGCTCCGCGGGATCGGCCTCGCGGTCGGTAACAACTGGTGGCTCGTGCTGTTCCAGCCGCTCGCGCTCCTGCTGTTCCTCGCCAGTTCATACGCCGAGAGCAGCCGGCTCCCATTCGACCTGCCCGAAGCCGAGCAGGAACTCATCGGCGGGTATCACACCGAGTACAGTTCGCTTAAACTCGGGCTGATGCTGCTCACGGAATACATCCACCTCGTCGCTTCGAGCTTCATGGTCGCGGTGCTGTTCCTCGGCGGTTGGAGTCTGTTCGGGCTGGAGTCGATCTCCAGTAATGCGATCGTCGCGGCCGTGCTGAAGTTGCTCATCCTGTGTGGGAAGATGGTTGGGCTGTGTGTCTTCGCGCAACTGGTGCGATGGACGATTCCGCGGTTCCGGTTCGACCAACTGATGAACCTCGCGTGGAAAGTGATGATCCCACTGGCACTGCTGAACCTGCTCGCGGTGATCTTCGTGAAGCAGTTCGGCTGGTCACTGATCGTGCTGACCGGCGTGAACGCGCTGTTGTTCTTCGGTGCCGGTGTGTTGGGTGCCCGCAGCCGCGGCACGATCACCAACCCGAAGCGCGCCGTGAAGAAGATGCCGCCGGGTCTGCCCGCAGGCGTGACTTACGCCGGGCGGTAAAGCGCCCCGCCGGGTCACACGCTAAACGGAGAGAATATGCCGATCGCCGAATCCGAAGTGACGTGGGTTGAAGAGGCCAAACTCGGCCTCTGGGAACAGCTCTACATCCCCGCACTCATCGACGGGTTGAAGACCACACTCAGCCACATGGTCAGCCGCAAGGTCACGGAGCAGTACCCGGAGCAAGAACCGACGATGCCGCTGAACTATCGCGGCGTGCATCGGCTGAATCGTGACGCAAACGGCCGCGTCAAGTGCGTGGCTTGTTACATGTGCGCGACCGCCTGCCCTGCGCACTGCATCGACATTGTGGCAGCGCCCGCGCCCGCGGAGTGGCAAAAAGACGGGCGCGAGAAGTACCCGGAAACCTTCGTCATTGATGAATTACGCTGCATCTATTGCGGGATGTGCGAAGAAGCGTGCCCGGTGGACGCGATCGAACTCACCACGCTCTACGACCTCACCGGGTTCAGCCGCGAACAAATGGTGTTCGACAAGGAGAAGTTGTTGAGCGTGTTCGACACCACCACGCAAGCCGGCACGGACCCAGTGCGCACGCAGGCGGGGAAGTTGAGCGTCGCCTCAGAATCGCCCCCAGAACAGAAATGAGGCCGTTGTTTAGTCGCAACCCGCGGGGGTGCGCGAAGGGACGCACACCCCCTGCGCCGTTGCGACTAAACAATTCGCTGACGGCGCTGCCGCACCCTTCTCCACCCATATACCATCGTCAAGTTCTGCTTGTGACAACCTTCACGAAGTCCGCATGAACCTGTTCGCGCTCAGTCAGACGCAGCAAGCCGGCGGGCACATTGCCCTGGCCGCGCTGCTCGGTGTCGTTGGGTTCTTCCTCTTGTTGCCGAACCCGCGGGGTCGGTTCGTTCCGGGCGGAATCGCGGCCCTGATCGCATCGGCCGCGGTGCTGGTGTCGTGGCTGGTCATCACGTTCGGGAAGCCCGTGCCGGACCTCGTCGGAACCATCCTGTTTGTGTTCTTCTCAGCGGGCGCCCTGGTCTTCGGTACAGTCCTCGTGGTACAGAAGAACCCGGCTCGCGGCGCGATCGCGTTCGCGTTCGTTGTGCTGAGTACGTGCGGGCTGTTCCTGTTGCTCGCCGCCCCGTTCCTGATGGCCGCGACCATCATCATCTACGCTGGCGCGATCATCGTCACGTTCCTGTTCGTGTTGATGCTCTCCCACGCCGAAGGCCCCTCGGATGAAAACGACCGCAGCCGCGAACCGCTCTACGGCGGGTTCGCCGGGTTCGCGTTCGTCGGGCTGATCCTGTTCACGCTCCACCAGACGAGCCTCGGCGCGAAGCCCGACGAGAACACACTGGTTCCGCAATCGCACTTGCTCCTGCCGGTTATCACGCCCGAAGAACGTAAATCGCTCGGCGAGATTGCCACTCGCCTCGAAGAAGCAGAGAAACTGCTCGACCCTGACATCAGCACAAACACGGCGCGAAATGACTGCCTGGAGGCGTTCGAGAAGGTGTACCTGCCGATCAAGAACCACCTCACACTGGTCGTGGGCGGCGCGCACGTGCCCGACGGTGTTCCGCCGCCCAACCTATCAGAGCTGGAAACCTTCGGTACGTTCCGGAACGGCTCGATTCGCGACCGACTGGTGAAGCTCTCGGTCAAGCCAAGCGGCGACGGACCGGCGCTATTCCGCGAGGACGAGCAAGCCCGGGCGATCGTCAAACGGTCCACGATCGTTCGCGAGACTCAGGCGACAACATACAAAGCCGTCCAGCGCGCGATGGGGGAGAACCCGGACCGTGACGCGGCCAAAGCCGCCGTGCGGCAACTCCGCGACGAAGTCCTTCTGCTCCGCGGCGCGAGCGACCTGCCCGCGAGCAACGTCCGTAACCTGGGGCTTGTGTTGTACTCGGAACACCTGTTGGCGATCGAACTCGCAGGCACGCTGTTGCTCGTCGCTGTCATTGGTGCGATAGCGATCGCGCACCGGAAAGGAGTCGCCAAGTGATCACGCTCTGGCACTTCCTCGCGGTCGCTGCGGCGCTCTTTGGAATCGGTTTGGTCGGGTTCCTCACCCGACGGAACCTCATCACGATGTTCCTCTGCGCCGAGATGATGCTGCAAGCGGTCGCGATCAACTTCGTCGCGTTCGCGCGTTTCCATGCGAACCTACAGGGTCAGGTGTTCGTACTCTTTATCCTGGCTGTTGCGGCGTGCGAAGCTGGCGTCGCGCTGGCGCTGTTCATCAGTCTGTACCGGCGCCGCCGATCGCTCGACTCGACCGACTGGCAAGAACTGCGCGAACTCGGCGTGCCCGCGACGGTGGACGACGAACCGCTGCAGCGCCCCGTAATCGAACCGGAACCGACGCTCACGCCGGCCGGTGCGAGGCCCGTTCCTCAACTGACCGCAGAGGAGGCCGCCCGTGTTTGAACCGATCGGCCTCGCGCTCATCGTCCTCCTGTTACCGCTGTCGGCGTGTTTGCTCGCGGCGTTCAGCTCGCTCACGCCGCTGAAGAAGCTCGCGCATGTGCCGCTGATCGTCGCGTGCGGTAGCGCGGCCGTGGTCGCGCTGTTGCTGCTCCTGAAAGTGCTCGACAGCGGCGCCGGGGTCCCGCCCTCCAAGCCGATCACGTGGTTCGCGGCTGGGCACTTGCAGGCGCGGTTCACGATCACCGTGGATGCACTCTCCGCGATCATGCTGGCAATGATCACCTTCGTCGGGACATGGATCGCGGTGTTCGCCGGCGGCTACATGCGGGGCGACAAGGGCTTCCCGCGGTTCTTCGCGGTGATGGGGCTCTTCGTCTTCAGCATGTGCGGGTTGGTACTGGCGAACAACTTCTTCGTGCTGGTCGCGTTTTGGGAAGGCGTCGGCCTTTGCTCTTATCTGCTCGTGGGTTACTACTTCGAGAAGCCAAGTGCAGCCGCCGCGGCACGGAAGGCATTCCTGTACACGCGACTCGGCGACACCGGCTTTTTGCTCGGCATCTTCCTGCTCTGGAAGCTCGGAGGCTGGCACACCGACCTCAACCTGCTGTTCGACCATATCCAGCGTTTTCAACCGGACGCATGGCAACTCACACTCGCATGCCTGCTGCTGTTCTGCGGCGCGGTCGGCAAGAGCGCGCAGTTCCCGCTATACGTGTGGTTGCCGGACGCGATGGAAGGCCCGACGCCTGTCAGCGCGCTCATCCACGCCGCGACGATGGTGACCGCCGGCGTGTACCTCCTCGCCCGCTGCGCGCCGCTCTTCGCGATGGCGCCCGACGCGCAGATCGTGGTTTCGTGGATCGGCGGAATCACGGCGCTGCTCGCGGCGTTCATCGCGCTGGCGCAAACCGACCTGAAGCGCATCCTCGCATATTCGACAGTCAGCCAACTGGGGTTCATGTTCATGGCACTGGGAACGTCGGGCACGATTAGCCCCGCGTTCGCGGTGACGGCCGCGATGTTCCACTTGTTCACGCACGCGTTCTTCAAGGCGCTCTTGTTCCTCGCGGCCGGGAGCGTGATGCATTCGATGGGTGGTGTGATCGACGTGCGGCAGTTCGGCGGGTTGCGCAAGGTGATGCCGACGACGCACCTCACGTTCCTGTGCGGTGCCCTCGCGCTCGCCGGGTTCCCGCTCCTCTCGGGATTCTGGAGCAAAGACCTGATTCTGGAATCGCTCCTCGCGGCGGTCGATACAGAGAGCCACTACACCGCGGGCTACTTCACGCTGTTCCTCGTCGCGTGCGTGACGGCTTTTCTGACCGCGTTCTACACGTTCCGCGCGTACTTCCTCACGTTTTGGGGACCGGAGAAAATCCCGCATGAAGCCGGGCACCACGCGCACGAATCGACGCGATCGATGACGATTCCGTTACTCATTCTGGCGGCGGGCGCATTGTCTGTGGGTATCGTGCTGGAACCGTTCACGCACTGGTTCAGCGACTTCCTGGGAAGCGCGCCGTCGCTCATGCAGGCGCGCGGCCGGACCCCGGCGAAGGACGTGGCGCACCACTTCAACTGGATCATTGCGAGCGTGAGCGTTGTCCTCGCGCTCGGCGGAATCGGCGTCGCGTTCGCACTGTACCGCAACGGCGGCGCAGAACGAGCGCCAGCGGGAATGGCAAAGGTGTTCGAGCTGTCGCGGAAGAAGCTGTACGTGGACGAAATCTACGGCGCCGCGTTGGTGAAGCCGGTGGAGGTTCTCGCGTTCCTGGCCCGCGTGTTCGACGGCTTCCTGGACGCACTGGCCCGCCTGATCTCCACGATCCCGCGATTCATCGGCGGCTGGGTCCGGCCGATCCAGAACGGCCTGGTGCAGTTCTACGCGCTGTCGATGGCACTGGGCGTGGCTGTGTTCCTGACGTTCGTCGTGTTCCGAATCACCCGCTAGGGGAGAACAGTCGCAGGTCGCAAGTCCGCAAGTCTCAAGTCGAAAAACAGCCCCATCGGGTGCCGAAGTTTCGACTTGGGACTTGAGACCTGCGGACTTGAGACCCCAAGAAGATGTCCATCTACGCCGTCATCCGTGTTCTCGTTCTGCTGCTGGTGCTGCTGCCGCTGCTGTCGGCGGTGGTTGTGCCGGTGTTCGGCCGGTGCGCGCGCCGCGTGTCGCTGATCCTCGCTCTGGTTCACCTGGGCATCACCGCGGCCGTCGTCGTGGTCGCGGTCGTGGCGATCGGTGAGCGGAACGCGGGAAAGGTGGCAAACCCTACAGCACCCACAGAACTCCAGTTCCGCCCGGAGTTCGTGCCCGGCGATTCCGCGGCCCACATCGGTTCCGACGCGACCGACGCACGCACCACCTGGACGCTGTTCAGTCTCTCGAACAAGCAAACCCGGCCCGGCACACCCGGGCCGAACGTGCAGTTCTACATCGGCATCGACGGGCTGAACGTCTGGCTCGTCGCGCTCGCCAGCCTCATGCTGATCCCGGTCATCCTCGTGTCGTGGGAGTCCGTGAAGGAAAAGCCCGGCGCGTTCTTCGGCTGGTTGTTCCTGCTGCAAGCCGGCATCATCGGCGCGTTCCTCTCCTTCGACGTGATCCTGTTTTACATCTTCTTTGAGTTGACGCTGATCCCGGCGTTCTTCCTGATCGGGAAGTGGGGGATGGGGTCCGGGCGACGCGACGCGGCCCGCAAGTTCTTCCTCTACACGCTCGCAGGGAGTTTGCTCACGCTCGTCGGCGTGATCGGGGTCGTTCTCACGAACCCGAACGCGGACGGCACCATCACGTTCTCGATCCCGCAGTTGATGGTGAACGTGCAAGAGGGGTTGCAGAACGCGCACCAGAAGGCGCTCGCGGGCGACGGCGCAGACCTCGCAGCAAAACACGCCACGCAGTTCTGGTTGTTCCTCGCGCTGATGGCCGGATTCATGGTGAAGGTTCCGATCTGGCCGTTCCACACGTGGCTGCCCTCGGCCTACGGCGAAGCCCCGACCGGCGTCACGGTGATGCTCTCCGCGCTCATGGCGAAACTCGGTGCGTTCGGCATCTTGCGGCTCGTGTTGCCACTCGTGCCGGACGCCTCGATCCTGTACGGCCTGCCCGTGATCGGTGGGTTTGCCGCGTTCGGGATCATCTACGCGGCGCTCTGCGCCTACGCCTCCAAAGACATTAAGTTGGTGATCGCGTACAGTTCCGTCTCGCACCTCGGGTTCCTCGTTCTGGCGCTGTTCGCGTTCAACAAGGAAGGGCTGTCCGGCGCGGTGCTGCACATGGTGAACCACGGGTTGAGTACGGGCGCGATGTTCGCATCGCTCGCGTTCCTGGTGGACCGCTACCGAACGACCGAGATATCGAAGTTCGGCGGACTGATGGGCCGGTTCCCGGGATTCGCGCTGCTATTCTTCGTGCTGTGCCTCGCAAGCGTCGGGCTACCGGGGCTGAACAACTTCGTGAGCGAAATGCTCATGATGGCGGGCTTGTTCGATGCACGTAACGCTGGAGCATCGCGACTGTGGCCGGCTGTGGTGGCGGCGGTCGGCATCTTCCTGAGCGCGTGGTACACGTTCACGCTTTTACAGCGAGTGTTCTTTAACGCCTCGAAGGAACCGGAGCCAGTGCTGCCTCAGGCGCCGGTTCCTGGCGTGAACCGGCGCGAGTTCTGCGCGATCGGCTCCCTCGCGACCGTGTGTTTGCTGCTCGGGCTGTTCCCGCAGATTCTGCTCGACACGATGAAGCCGGATGTGCGCACGCTGTCGATCATCGGCGACTCGGCCCGCGCCCGCGTCGGCGGTGTGCCCTACGTGTACGTTGATGACGAACCGAAGCCCACAGCCTTGCCGGCGCCCATTCCGATCAACAAGGGCGGCGATGAGAAGGGCAAAGACAAAGGTAAAGCGCCGCCCAAGAAGGGCGGCAACAAGAAAGAGCAGAAGGCCGAAGACGAGTAATCGCGTATGGCGAGCGGCGCGGCGTCAGCCCACCGGTGCGAGGCCAACCAGCCAAAGAGACAACGCAGAAAGCAAGCAGCGATTTCTGACGGGCTTGTTCGCTCGGATTCTTGGAGTCGCACCGGCGGGCTTACGCCGCGCCGCTCGCCGAACATCGCACGACACCCCAGTGACCCCTCATGACCGACCCGCTACTGCAACAGACGTTCACAGGCGTGTTCCGGCTCGTCGCGCCGGAGATCGCGCTCGTTGGCACGGCATGCGTCGTATTCCTGTTCGGCTGCCTCACCAACCGGCGGTGGCTCTGGTTCGTTGTGTCGCTGCTGGGCGTGATCCTCGCCGCGGTTCTGGCCGGTACCGTGAAAACCGAAATGCCGCCGCTCCTAACGGCTTCAGCGATCATTCCCGATGGCGCTGCCACGTTCGTGCGGTGGGTCGCGCTCATCACGGTCGCGGTGCTGCTGTTCGTGTCGTGGGCGGAAGTGGACCGCTCGAACGCGAGCGAATACTACGGCTGTCTGCTCGTCGCCGCCGCGGGTGTGTCGCTGGTCGGACGCGCGAACGACCTCATCACGCTGTTCCTCGCGCTCGAACTACTCTCCATCCCGACCTACATCTTGCTGTACCTCCCGGCACGCACGCGACTGCACCAGGAAGCCGCGGCGAAATACTTCCTGCTCAGTGTATTGTCGTCGGCCGTGATGCTGTTCGGATTCAGCTACCTCTACGGCTTGACCGGGAGCACGAACCTCACCGTTATCACGGACGCGCTGACAAAGGCACACGCAGAATCGCTCAACCCAATGGCGTTGGTAGGCGCGGTGTTGGTGCTCGCAGCGATCGGGTTCCGCATCACGGCGGTGCCGTTCCACTTCTACGCGCCTGACGTGTACGAGGGCGGGCCGGCGGGCGTGGTGGCGCAACTCGCCTTCTTCCCGAAGTTAGCCGGGTTCGTCGCGCTCGCGCGTATCCTGGGGTTGCTCGGCGGCGACGTGCGAAGCATCCCGTTCGATGCGAACACGCAACTACCACTGCTAATCTGGATTCTGGCCGCGCTGACGATGTGCATCGGGAACGTCCTGGCATTGCTGCAAGACAACGTGCGCCGGATGCTCGCGTACTCCAGCGTGGCGCACGGCGGTTACATGCTCATGGGCATCGTGATCGCGAGTTCGCTGCCGGACGCGACCGGGCAACCCGGCATCGGCGGGATGGACGCATTGCTCGTCTACCTCGTCGCCTACGGGATGATGACCATCGGCGCGTTCGCAGTGATCCTGTTCCTCAGCACACCGGAGCGCCCGGTTGATTCCCTCGACGACCTCGCCGGCGCGGGTCAATCGCACCCGATCTCGGCCGGCGCGATGACGGTGTTCCTGTTCAGTCTGATTGGGTTGCCGCTGACGGCCGGCTTCGCAGGGAAACTCCTGCTATTCGTGGGCGCGTTTAGCGCCCCGACGAATACAAACGCGATGCGGAACCTGTATCAAGTAATGGCGGTGATCGCAGCAATCAACGCGGCGGTGGGCGCGTATTACTATCTACGGGTGGTGGGCGTGATGTACTTCCGCACGCCGCTTCGCCCAGCGACCCGTTCACGTGCCGTGCCGACCTTTCTGGCGGCGGTTGCACTAGCCGGTGCGACGCTGTTCTTTGGCATCTACCCCGCACCGATCGTGAACGCCGCGCGGAAAGCCGCCCCCGTTCCCGCCCCTGTGCAGAAGACGACTGCCGACCGAAACACGAAATAGACCCTTCGGTGTCTCCAGCACGCGCGTCGTGCCCGGTGACTCGCACCTTGTCGCGAGTTAGGTCGTCGCTCGGCGCGCTCTTGCTAACATAAGCCCCCTCTCCAAACGCCGGACACCGGTCCCGACTACGCCCGGAATCCGTTCCGGGTGCGGTACGGTTTTCAAGGGGTCGGGCGGAACCACGGTCGTGGTTCCGCTACCCGAACCCGAGACCAGCGCGCAACACAGGAGCGACTGGAGATGAAAGTTGAAGAACTCGGCCGGCTCCTCCGCGACATCGACCCGGCCGTCGTGCTCGTCGCCCAACCCGTCCTCGCTCGGGTCGTCCAGCAGGTCACCGGGCTCACCTGGGCAGTCTGGCGGGTGCCCCACAGCCACTGCTTCGTGGTCGATCGATTCACCCTGTTCAAGCACGTCGAGCCAGATGAGCTCTACCTCCCGTCGGACCACTCGCTGCCCCCGCACGTCCTCCTGTTGGAGCGGCCCTCTCCCGATCAACTCACCGGGAACCGCGACGACCTGCTCGGCCGATACTGGCGGCTGCTGTTCCACGCGTCCGTTCACAGGGAACTAGGGCAGCGGCTGGAAGGACTTACCCCGACCGGGTTGCGGGAGCGGATCGAGGCGATTGGGCCGTCGGCGTTCGAAGAGATCAGGAGCGTTCTGCTGCAAGACGGACACCTCGTCCCGACCGCCGACGATCGGGCCACGTACTTCGAGTTCGCGGCGTACTTTCTGGAACTCCAGTTCTTCAACCCGGCGCTGATTCCGGTCTGCTTCCCGGCTCTGTCGGCCGACGAGGTGTGGGCGGTCCTGGCCGGGGACCTGGACGGGGGCGGACTGTTCCTCCGCACCCGCCCTCCGGGAGTTCCAGACCCAGCCCCGAAGACCGACGACCAGTCGGACGAGTCCCACGACTTCTACCACAAGCTCACTCGGCAGGCCCGGCGGGCGGCAGCGGCCGGGGACACGGTCGCGGCGGCGATCCTCCACACTCGGGCGGCGCGGGTCGCCCCGGCGGCCCTCACGGTTTCAGCACAGGAGGCCGCGCGGGCGGATATCCACGCGCTGGTCGATCGCCTCCGACTAGCCGTCGGATCGACCGACGCAGACGTCGAAGGCTGGCGCCGGGTGCTCCCAACCCTACTCGACAAGGCCGACCAAGGCGCCAGGCCGGTCGAGGCGGCGATCCTGTACGACCTCCAGCGGGCTTGTCTCGACCACGAAGAAACGATCTACGCACTGGACGCAGGTGAGTGGGCGTTGTCCGGCGGCAGGCGCCCGATCCGTCGCCCGCTCGACAGCGAGCGGTTCGTCCGCGTCCCGGCGCAGCTCCGCACGGCCACTCACCGCCTGACCGCGGCCCGGCTCAGCGACGCCGACCGGCAGGCACTCGCGACCCTGTTGCGTGGCGCCCTCGACCGTTCCGAGACCCGACTCCGCGAGCGGTTCCGCCCGGTTCTGACCGACGTGCTTCACGACGCCGGGCTGCAACCCGCGACCCTGCCCGAACGGGCGGCCCTCGAGAAGGCGGTCGAAGAGTTGCTCGACCGCGTCTCGTCGTCCGGGTTCCTCCAGTTCGCCGACGTCCGGGACGCGCTCGCGCGCGGGCAGATGAAACTTCCCGACCTGAGCGGCGGGTCCGAGTACCTCGGTGCCGACCCCCTTCTGAGGTTGGACAAGCGACTGGGCACTCAGATGGACGGGGTTTACCGGCGGGGCGAGTCGTACACCCGGTTACTGGAGGGGCTGACGGCGATCGCGTTCGGCACCCGAACCGGCCGCTGGCTGATCACGAACATCGCGGTCCCTTTCCTCGGGGCGTTCCTGCTGGCTGAGTTCGTCTGGATGCTCGTGTTTGATAAGCGGGCGGCCGGGGCTCGGGCGGCGGGGGAACCCGAGCCGGCGTTCTTCGACGGGTGGAATGCGGAGTGGTGGTTCCACCTCGCGTGGGGGGTGCTCGGGGTCTACTTCCTGTCGGCCGTCCGATCCGCCGCGGTCCGGGCCGCCGCGTGGTCGGTCCTCCGCACGGGATACCGGGCCGCCCGGTTCGTGTTCTGGGAACTGCCGGCGTGGGTGTGGAACACCCCGTGGGTACGTGCGGTCATCTCCAGCGCCGGGGGGCGTGCCCTGCTTAACGTCGCGATGAAGCCACTGGTTCTTAGCGGCTTCCTCTGGATCGTGTTCCAAGAGCAACTGTGGGACGCCGGATGGGTGGCTCGGGGCGTCACGTTCGCGGCGACGATGTTCGTGGTGAACACGCGGCCGGGGCAGGCGATCGAACAGTTGCTGCAGGCCGCCGCCCGCGAGATTCTGGAACTGTTCGCGTCCCTCCCCGCCGCGCTGGGGTGGGTGAACGACCTATTCCGGAACCTGCTGTACGCCCTCGAGTGGACGTTCGCCCGCGTTGAGGATCGGCTCCGGCTCCGGGGACGCGGGGGACCGCTCTCGGTCACCCTCCGGGTGATCGCCGGGCTGATCTGGATGCCGTTCGCTTTCCTGGTGCGGTTCTACACGGTCGTCCTGATCGAGCCCATGATCAACCCACTGAAGCTCCCCCTAACCCTGCTGTGCGCGAAGTTCGTCTACCCGCTCCTGCTGCTGTCACCACAGATTCTGGTACGCGACCCGGACTCCCCGCTCGGGTACGGCTCGCCGCTGGTCGCGCTACTCTCCCCTTACCTCGGCGAGGCCGTGGCTTTCCTGTTGGTGATGGGCACTCTGTGGTTGCTGCCGGACGCGCTCACCTATCTGGTCTGGGAGATGCGGGAGAACTGGCGGCTGTTCCGGGCTAACCGACCGACGGCCCTGAAGCCGGTCGCGGTCGGTCCGCACGGGGAGACGGTGAAGGGATTGCTCCACCGCGGGTTCCACTCTGGAACGCAGCCGCGGCTCTACGCCCGGCTCCGGGCCGCCGAGCGGGAGGCCGCCCGGACGGACAACTGGCGGGACGCCCGAACGCACCGCCAGGCCCTCGGGGCATTGGAGGAGGCAGTCCGCCGGTTCGTGACCCGGGAACTGGTTGCAGTTCTCAACCCCGGCCTTGGGAACTCGGGGTGGGGCGGCCCCGCGCTGGAGGTCGGGGAGGTTCACCTGGGCACGAACCGTATCAAGATCGAATTCACCGCCGGCGCTGGCGAGTCCGCTTGGCTGGAATGGGAGGACAGGTCCGGTTGGCTGGTCGCGGGGTGGGCCGGGGTCGGGTTCCTGGCCGACCTGCCGCCCGGCCCGACGCGGGAGTTCGAAAACGCCCTGACCTATCTACACCGCCGAGCCGGGGTCGATCTGCTCCGCGAACAGGTGCAGACCGAGTTGTCGGCGGCGGCCCACTTCGACGTTTCCCCAAATGGCCTGCTGGTGTGGTACGGGCCACGCGAATCGACCCCGCCGGTGCTTTACGACTTAGCAGATCCGGCGACCGAGTTGCGACCGCTCACCGCAGCGGGTCGGCGAGCGGTATCGTGCCCAGCTCTGAAAGCCCGCCGACTGGTGTTCGGTCGGGTCGAACTGACCTGGGCGGATTGGGTGAGTGTATGGGCCACCCGCCCGGAGGATCCACAGCCCGTCGTGGTGAGTGCACCCACCCGTCCGAGGTTTGGCCCGGCGGACTTCACCCTCACTCTACTGCCACATCGACAGTTCTGCCCGCCCCCCTGCGAAGAGCCCGCAGGCGTGCTGTCACCGCCTCCGACCGAGAGCGATTTCAGTTAATCAGGAGCGCCGGGTAAGAGCCGTGACCGTAAGCGAGCGGACGATCACACGCTCCCTCACCGTGAGCCTGCCACGTTCGAGCCGGCGTGGGGTTCGTCACTTCTTCTTCTTGGGTGGCGTGAGCAGGTTGCCGAACGCCTCCTTCGGCAATTCGTCGGGCACCTTCAAGTCCTTCTGCAACTTGTCCAATTCGCTTTTCAGTACTTTGACGGTGTCCGCGTAGGCCGGGTCCGCGTAGAAGCTCTTCGTCTCGTTCGGGTCTTTCTCGCGGTCGTACAACTCCCAGTAGTCGGGATCGGCTTTGCCCTCCAACTTCGGAACGTAGAACCTCGCCAACTTGTACCGGTCGGTGACAACGCCGTAATGCGGGATGACCCGGTGCGGCGCCGGGTACTCGTAATACGCGTAGTAGAAACTCTTGCGCCAGTCCTTAGGTGCCTCACCTTTGAGTAGCGGCACAAGGCTCGCGCCCTGCATCTCCTTGTCAACGGGCACGCCGGCCGCGTCGAGGAACGTTTGGGCGAGATCGACCGTACTCGTGAGGCTCGTATTCACAAGGCCCGGCTTGCCGACCGCCGGCCAGCGGGCGACCATCGGTGTACGAAGCGACTCCTCGAAGATCCACCGCTTGTCGAACCAGCCGTGTTCGCCCAAGTAAAAGCCCTGGTCGGAGCAGTACACCACCAGCGTGTTCTTCGTTATTCCCTCGTCGTCGAGCGTCTTCAGCAACTTGCCAACGGCCTCGTCCACAGCCTTGACGCACCCGAGGTAGTCGTGCATGTAGCGGTTGTAGCGCCACCGCACCAGTTCCTTCCCTTCTAGTTTGGCCTCGCGGAACGCCTTGTTCCGCGGCTCGTAGTACGCGTTCCATTCCTTCAGTTGTTCCGGGGTGATGCCGGGCGGCGGAACCAGTTTCGCGTCGAGTTGCGTGAACGTCTTCTCGATGGTCATGTCCTGATCCTTGACCGCCGGCCCGCGATTGGCGTAGTTGTCGAACAGCGTCTCCGGTTCGGGGTACTTGCGGTCCTTGTCGTGCCCCAGGTGGCGCAGCGCCGGGGACCACTCGCGGTGCGGCGCCTTGTGCTGCGTCATCAGCAAGAACGGCTTCGTCTTGTCGCGGTTCTTGATCCAGTCGGTACTGAAATCGGAGATCAGGTCGGTGACGTAGCCCTGATGCTGAACCTGTTTGCCGTCCTTGTTCATCGGCGGGTTGTAGTACCGCCCCTGGCCGGGGAGGATGTGCCAGTGGTCGAACCCGGTCGGCTCGGAGATGAGGTGCCACTTGCCGATGACCGCCGTCTGGTAACCGGCCTTCTGCAAGAGCTTCGGAAACGTCATCTGCGTGCTGTCGAACCGGCTGTTGGTGTTGTTGTAGAACCCGTTCTGGTGCGAATACTTGCCGGTGAGGATGGTGGCCCGACTCGGCCCGCAGATGGAGTTGGGGACCAGCGTCCGATCGAACCGCACGCCCTCTTTCGCCAACCGATCGATGTTTGGGGTCTCGATCAGCTTGCGCGGGTCGCCGTAGGCGCTGATCGCCTGATACGCGTGGTCGTCCGTGAAGATCAGGACGATGTTCGGCTTGTCGGCCGCGAGTGCCGGCACGGCGAGTAGCGCCAGCACGACGGCGAAGAGGAAATGGCGTAGCACGTTACTTCCTTTCGGGAGAGACGATCAGGAAAGTGGGAGAGTAGAGTCGCTGCGTAATAGTTGTTGGTCGGTGCGATGCTGTTCGCCGCCTTCGTTCGTCAGCCTCAGGCGTACATGAGGTTGTGGAGTCCGGCGATGTTCTTGATGATGAGGGTGTGCCGGCGACGCGGGTTCCGATACCGCTCGGCCGCGATGCGCCACACCTTCATCTTCCCGATCCCGTGCTCCACCACGATCCGGCGACGCGACACACGCCGGTTGCCC
>CAMDQN010000071.1 GCA_945905925.1 Singulisphaera sp. GP187 | reverse complement strand
CCAACAGATCGGCCAGTTGGACGCGTGATTTGGACGGCTTGTGCGTTGGAGGGAGCCGCATCCGTGCGTGACTCTGAGAATAACAAACTGTGGTCAACCAGTTACCAGATGACAAGATACGTCAAGAAAACCAAAGTTGAAAGGGTTGGTCTTATCACCCCTTCTTCCCCCTCTGTTAAACGGGTGCTTCCTCGCCGGTGTCCTTGTCGGCGTTGGGGGGAAGGCCTTCGGTGGCCCCGGGTTTCGCGGGTGAGATGTCCTGGTATTCGCCCGCCGATGCGTGTTCCTCCGAGCGACCGAGCAGGTCGCCGCACACCTGGTACTTGAAGTTCCCGATTTGCATTTCGTCGCCGGGCCGCAATTGCCTCTCCGTGACCCGCTCGCCGTTGATGCGCACGCCGTTCGTACTGCCGAGGTCGCGAATCACGAGGTAATCGTTCACCTGCGCAAGCACGCAATGGCGGCGCGACACCTTCTTCGAGTTCAACTGCACGTCGCATTCCTCATGGCGCCCGAACAGCAGAATTGGCTTGTCGAGAAGGATGCTGGGGCCGTCGGCGAGTGAGAGCAGGTGCGCGGGCATGGGCTGACTCCGGTGAGATCATCTGTTTATACCACGCCACGCCCGTGAGTGCAGTGGGGAACCGTTACCCGGTCGCGGTATTCTCCGGGTTGTTCCGCCAATTCGGAGGTGCGTCGTATTTCTCTCCACATACGTTCTCAGCCTGATTTCCGGAGCCGCTCCCGGTTACACGGTCACGGCCACGGGCGTCGGCTCGTCGGATGAAGTCGAATCGCTCGTGAAGAGTGGTAAGGTCAAGGACGCGGCAAAGGTGAAGGACGCGTTCGGGGTGAAGTGAGCGAGCAGACCTGCTACGTTAGCAGGCATGACCGACCTCGTTTTCCAGAAGTGCATCAACCCAAAGTGTGGCGGCACCACTAGCCTCGCGGACACAACGTTCCGGTGCCCGCGCTGTGGCGGGCTGCTCGATGTCGCTTATGACTGGAACCGGCTCCCGGTTCCGAAGTCGTTGAAACACTTCGAGGGCAAGTGGGCGAACCGTACGAATCCGCTGGACTTCTCCGGCGTGTGGCGGTTCCGCGAACTTTTCCCGTTCGCCCCGGACTCCGCCATTGTCACGATTGGCGAGGGCCAGACGCTGTGTCAGCGGGCCGACGCGGTCGCGACTTACGCGGGGTTGAACCCCGGGCGGTTGTTCCTTCAGTACGAAGGCATGAACCCGAGCGGCAGTTTCAAGGACAACGGTATGAGTGCGGCGTTCACGCACGCGCGCATGACCGGCGCGACGCGGGCCGCGTGCGCCAGTACCGGGAACACCAGCGCCAGTCTCGCGATCTACTGCGCCGCGATGCAATCGATGCGAGGCATCATCTTCATCGGTAGCGGGAAGATCAGTTACGGGAAGCTGTCGCAGGCGCTCGAACACGGCGCGCTCACGTTGCAGATTAACGGCGACTTCGACGACGCGCTGCGCCGCGTGCGGGAGGTGAGCCAGCAACTCGGCATCTACCTCGTGAACAGTGTGAACCCGTTTCGGCTCGAAGGGCAGAAGTCGATCATGTATCGCGTGCTGGAGGCATTGCGGTGGGAGGTGCCGGACTGGGTGGTGGTGCCGGGCGGGAACCTCGGTAACGTGTCGAGTTTCGCGAAGGCATTCAGCGAACTGCTCGACCTCGGGCTGATCGCGCGTGTGCCGCGACTTGCGGTCATCAACGCGGCCGGGGCGAACACCTTTTACGAGCTTCACGAAAAACACAACCTGCGCTGGGCTGGCGGGCAATTCGACCAGTCGAAGATCGATGGCTACTACGCGGCGCTGGACGCGACCAGTCGCAAGGCGGACACGCTCGCGAGCGCAATCGAGATCAACCGCCCAGTGAACCTGCCGAAGGCGCTTCGCTCGCTTGATCGCTGCAACGGTGTGGTGCGCTCGGTTCCCGATGTGGAGATTCTCGACGCGAAGGCGAAGATCGGCGCCGGCGGTCTGGGCTGCGAACCGGCCAGTGCCGCGAGTGTCGCCGGGTTGCGGATGCTCGTGCGGGAAGGCGTGATCGACAAGGACGAGCGCGTGGTCTGTATTTTGACGGGGCACGTTTTGAAAGATTCAGACGAAACGGTCGCGTACCACTCTGCGGACCAGGCCACGTTCGACGCGAAGATTGGCAAACGCGGCGTGAAGTCGGTGGCATTCGCGAACCGAGCCGTGCCAGTACCGAACGACCTCGCCGCAATCGTCAAGGCGATCGAACAGAATGCGTGACGAATACGAAAGACAGATTGGCTATCAAAAAGTACCAAGGGCACAAAGGAAAGCAGAGGACTGAAACAAAGGGCAAGACAAGAAGAGATCGATGAGTTAGCCGCAAGCCGAAGGCGATCGCGCAACCTCGGCGCGTCGCTGGCGCTCGCCTTCGGCTCGCGGCTAACTCGTCGAATTCACTCTTCTGCTTTCTTTTTTGCCCGTTGTGCGTTTTTCTGGCCAATCTCTATCCTCCCTGGAACTCACATGAAGATTCACATCGCGATCAACGGCGCGTGCGGGCGGATGGGTCAGCGGCTCGTCGCGCTGGCGAAGGAAGACCCACAGTTGGTCCTCGTCGCGGCCATCGACGCGGCCACCAACCCGCTCCAGGGCAAGGACGCGGGCGAGGTGGCCGGCATCGGGAACGTCGGCGTGCCGATCCGCTCAGAGATTCCGCTCGGACTCCGTGTGGACACACTAATCGACTTCTCCGCACCGCTCGGCACGATGGCCGTTCTCCAGACGTGCGTGGACCGGCAGATTCCCCTGGTCGTTGCGACCACCGGGCACACCGGCGCGCAGAAAGCGGAGATCGAAACTGCCGCACACATGACGGCGGTGCTGTTCGCCCCGAACATGAGCCTCGTCGTGAACCTCCTGTTCAAACTGGTAAAGCTCGCCGCGGAATCGCTCAAAGGGAAGGGCTTCGACGCGGAGATCGTGGAGCGGCACCACCGATTCAAGAAGGACTCCCCGAGCGGCACCGCGATGCGGTTCGCGGAGATCATTCAGGCGGTGCAGGGCGGCGATTTCGTTCACGGCCGCGAGGGGATCGTCGGCGAGCGCACGGATACCGAGATCGGGGTCCACGCGGTCCGCGGCGGCGACAACGTCGGCGAACACACGATCATCTTCACCACGATCGGCGAAACGCTGGAACTGGTTCACAAGGGCCACAACCGCGACAGTTACGCGAAGGGCGCGCTCCTGGCCGCGAAATGGATGGCGAACCGCCCCGCCGGGCGCTACTCGATGAACGACGTGCTGGGGTTGTGACTCGCGTTCGCCTATAATCAGCGATCTGTACTGTTGCCTCTTCACCGGAGACCCGCCATGTTGCTCCGCGTTCGCTCTGTCGTCGTGGTCGCGTTGTTCGTTGCGGTTGCCTTCACTCTCGCGATCATCGCGCCGGTTTCCGCGCCCGCACAGGACAAAGAACTGGTGACGAAGGCGAAGGCTGCCGCCGTCGCGAACCTGAAGAAAGCCAACATCGACAAGCCATCAGTCGTGGAGACGACCAACTACCTCGTCGTGGGATCGCTGTCCGAGGAGAAAGCAAAGGCGCTGGGCGAGGTTCTGGAGAAGACGACCGCGCTCGCACGCAAAACGCTCAAGTACGAGGAGAAGGAAACGCCGTGGAGGGGCAAACTCGTCGTGTACTTCATGAACGACAACGCGGAGTACAAGGCGCTGATGCGGCGGGCGTTCCAGATCCCGCCCGAAGGCGTTCACGCTGACCTTCGCGCCGAACCGGCGTTCATCGTCGATCCGGCCGACGCGCCGGGCAAACTGACCGACGCGGACCAGTACGCGAACACCGCGGCGCGCTTGGCCGGCGAACACCTCAAGGCGAAGGGAACCGGCACGCAGAACGTCCCCGAGTGGCTGCGCGACGGGTTCGGCCGCGCCACCGCGGCACGGGCCGAGGGCACCACATCGAAGCGTTACACGGCATACCGGGCACAGGTGCGGACCGCGCTACTCGGGCCGAAGGGTGGAAGGCCACCGGTCCTGGCAGACATCTGGGGCGACGCGAAGGTCACCAACGGCGACGTACTCGCGACGAGCTTCGCGGAGTACCTCGCCTATAGCACTGCCGCCGCACCGAAGTTCCCCATGTTCCTCGACGGGTTGAAGCCGGGCGAGAACAACGCGGCGCCGACAATCCCGCAAGGGCTGGACGCCGCCGGGTGGAAGGATAAAGACCTGGCGATGCTCGAAGCCGCGTGGAAGCGGTGGGCTGCGGGGAAGTAAGAGTAAGGGGTTCTTGAAGAGAAGGGGAGAAAGGGTGAAGGGGAGACAAGACCAAGCCAATGTGCTGTCGTCTTATCTCCCCTTCACCCTTTCTCCCCTTCTCTTCAAGAACCCTTCACTTCAAGGACCCATTTGGGCGTGACGAGCCAGTGCAGTTTGCCACCGGCCTTGCTCGGGTCGCCCTTGAACTCGATGCAAGCGGCGGCGCACTTCGCCAGTTGGATGCTGCCGTTTGGAGCGCCGAGGAGCCACTCGGCGTAGGCGCCGAGATCGGGCATGTGGCCGACCGCCGCGACGCAGTCACCCGGCACCTCGGCCAAGAACTCCGAGAACTTCGCCGGCTTCAGACGCTCTGGAGCTAGCGCGTTGTAGGTGATTGGCCGTGCGCCGGGTTGCCACACACTCAGCAGTCCAACCGCGGTCTGATGCGCGCGAACGAGCGGACTCGCAACCACTGTGTCGATGGTGATTTTGAGCCGGGCGAACGCCTCGGCGACTGCAAGTGTTTGGGCGTGACCGTGAGGGGTGAGAGAGCGGTCGAAGTCGCGTGCTGCGCCGGGTGAACCGAGTTCCACCGCCTTGGCGTGCCGGATCAGGTACAGCAGCATCGCACATCTCCGACGCATCGACTTTCGCACGGACGCCGCCCCCTTTGGGGCTGCCGTTAACCCGCTTTGAAAGTCGTTCACCGAATCCACACGTCATCTGCCCTTCCGCGCGACCCTCGTAACTTCTACATTACAGGGAGCGCTTGACTCCACCAGCCCGGAAAAGACGAAGCCATCCATGAAGCGGACTGACATTCGAAACGTCGCGGTGATCGCACACGTTGACCACGGCAAAACTACCCTTGTTGACCAGATGCTCAGGCAGTCCGGCCAGTTCCGCACGGAGGAACTGGACAAACTGGTCGGGGGCCAGCACGGCCTCATCATGGACTCCAACGACCAGGAACGCGAGCGTGGCATTACGATTCTCGCGAAGAACTGCGGCATCCGTATTGGCGACGTGAAGGTGAATCTCATCGACACGCCGGGCCACGCCGACTTCGGTGGCGAGGTCGAGCGTATCCTCAAAATGGCCGACGGGGCGTTCGTCCTCGTGGACGCAGCCGAAGGCCCGCTCCCGCAGACGCGGTTCGTGCTCAAGAAAGCGTTCGCCTCAGGATTGCAGCCGATCGTAATCATCAACAAGATCGACCGCCCGGACGCGCGCATCGCGGACGTTCACGCGCTCATGTTCGACCTGTTCATCGAACTCGGCGCCGACGACGAGACCGCCGTTTTCCCGGTCATCTACGCGAGCGGGCGCGCCGGCATCGCAACCACCGATCTTGAGGTGGAACCGCGCGACCTCAGCCCGCTGTTCGACGCGATTCTGAACAAGGTGCCCGCCCCGGACGTGGATGAAAATGCCCCGCTCCAGATGCAGGTGGCCGCGCTCCAGTACAGCGAGTTCGTCGGCAAGATCGCCATCGGCAAGGTGTTCGCCGGCAAGATCCGGAAGAACCAGAAGGTGGCGGTGGTGAAGCAGAAGGACGGGTCCGTGTTCATGGACACTGTCGTGCAGGTGCTGGAGTTCGACCGGCTCGCGAAGCGGGAAGTCGAAGAGATTCGCGCCGGCGACGTGTGCGCCATCGTCGGCATCGACGACGCGGACATCGGCGACACCATCTGCGAGTTCGACAAGCCGCGGGCGCTGCCGCCGCTGACCATCGACGAACCGACGCTCGACATGGTGTTCCGCGTGAACGACAGCCCGTTCGCGGGCAAAGAGGGCAAGCCGCTGACGAGCCGCGAGTTACGCGACCGGCTCGACCGCGAACTTCAGCACAACGTCGCGCTGCGCGTCAAGCCGGGCGCCCGCGAGAGCGAGTTCATCGTCAGCGGGCGCGGGCTGTTGCACCTCGGCGTGCTCCTCGAAACGATCCGCCGCGAGGGCGGCGAGGTCGCCGTCGGCAAGCCGCAGGTCATCATCAAGGAGATCGACGGCCACAAGCACGAGCCTTACGAACACCTCGTCGTGGAAGTGCCGAACGAGCACCAGAACACGGTGATGCGCCTTGTGCTGGAACGGCAGGGCGAGTTCCAGCGGATGGAGAGTCATCGCGGGAGTACGCAGGTCGAGTTCCACATCCCGGCTCGGTCGCTGATCGGCTTGCGCACGCGAATGCTGACCGGTACACAGGGCACCGCGATCATGCACCATAACTTCCTCTCCTACCGGCCGCTGAAGGGCACGCAGGCCGGGCGCGCCACCGGCGTGTTCATCTCGAAGGACACCGGGAAGGTGACCGCGTACTCGGCCGAGGATCTGTCGGGCAACTTGTTCATCGCCCCGCAGGATGCTGTGTACGAGGGGCAGATTGTCGGCGAACACGGTCGCGACAACGACATGGTGGTGAACGTGACCCGGCCGAAGCCGCTGACCAACATGCGCGCGTCTGGCAGCGACAAGGCCGCTGTGCTGAAGCCGCCGACGGTGTTTTCGATGGAGATGGCGCTGGAGTTCATCGAGGACGACGAACTGGTGGAAATCACGCCGGCTGCAGTGCGAATGCGAAAACTGTATCTGAAGGAAGGCGAGCGCAAGCGCCTTTCGCGCAACTCGTCGTGACTCGCGAGGACCTTGTCTCCGGTTCGCGGCTAACACGAGCCGGAGGCAAGCGGGCGCGTTACTCCTCTTCCTTGACGACTTCGACGGATTTCAGTTCCGCGCACGACCGGTTTCACTTCTTCAAGCCAGTCGACAGCGAGTGACCCCACAGCGGCGCGAACGCCAACTCACCTGCAGCAGCGCACACCTTTCACGATTGAGCGTCAACCGCAACCGCTTGTCGATGGCCTGCATTCGGGTCAAAAACAACGCCGCGATCGCCACTGGCGCCGAGGGGGAACGCGAGAGTAACGTGTCGCCATCGCCGTATTGCGGGCGTCAGTACTCAAGCTCCTTCCGAAACGCGAGCTGCCGGGGCTTTCACCCCGGTGGTTCGCAATTCATTGCTCGTCGCGCGGATCAGGTCGCGGCCGGCGCGTCGGAGGTGACAGGTTCAGGTGCGACCTTCGTCGCACTCGCGACCCCGGCCGGCGCGGTGCCGTTGGCCAACGGCGCCGCGTCGCCAGGTTTGGCTTTCGTCTTGCGCGGTTTCTTCTTTTTTGGTTCGGGCAAGCGACCGTGCTTCCGCACGTCGTCTTCCATTTTCATGCCGGGCTGGAACGTTACCACGAACTTCGACTCGACATTTACCGGCGCCCCTGTGCGCGGGTTCCGCGCCTTCCGCGGCTTTCGCCGTTTTACCTCGAACACGCCGAAGTTGCGCAGTTCGATGCGCCCCTCGTTGACCAGCGTGGCGATGATCGCCTCGAAGGTCCACTGCACGATTTCTTTCGTGGCGAGTTGCGTGAGGTTGTGTTTTGGAATGAGTTTTTCTTTGTTCGCGCGGTCGCAGATCGTCTTGACGATTTCTTTTTTGGTCACGAGCGTGGTCCCTCGGTTGAGTCGGCCCGATTTCGTCATCCGGGAACGTCCTAAGTCTAGACGGCTCGCCGAGTCGCGTCAAGGGGATAGGACGTCAGGAGTTGCGGCGAATCAGAGCGGCGAACAGCATCGTGATCGCGACCGCGATGAGCGCCAACTCCGGCGTGCGACGGAACGCGTTGAGTACCTTCGTCCCCGTTCGCGCGCGGCGTCGGGAACGGTTCGCGAGCGCCCGTGCCCTCAAGCGATCGCGCTCGTATCGCAGCGCATCGTATCCGCGGCGCCAGTCGACCGCGACCGCCTGGCGCTGGACGGGCTGGAGCTCGCGTACCATGTCGAGCGCGTGCGGAAGGCGCACCAGCGCGGTGACCGTCCCACCCGGCGCGCGCGGTGTGCCCAAGAGAAAGGCGACACGTGGAATCGCGTCGCGTGCTTCCGTCAACGCGCGGAGGAACAGCAGCACCGCGATCGGGGTCGCGAGCAATTCGGTCGGGTTGCCCATCACCGGCCGGAGACGCTCCCACGCACGGATTGCCTGGCGCAGTGCCGCGAGCCGTTTGTAGAGCGTCCGCAGTTTGATCGGGATTGGGGGTGGAGCCGGTGCCGGGCGCCGGGGCGGGCGCGATCCCGGCTTGGGCGAGTCGGGAACGACCTCGAACGCGGCTGGCAATTCCTCCGCGAGTTCGTTGTCCGGCACGACCGCGTAGGGTAGCGAGTCCGGTTCCTCGACCACTTCGTAAGGCAGGTTCGGGGCTTTGCCGGGCGGTCGCAACCCCGGCTCGAAAGGCACTTCGGTCGGCACGTCGCTCGTGTCTTGTTGCCAAATGTCGTCGGCGAGCGGTTCATCCTCGACTAACTCGAACGGGGCTGGCGCGATGCCGAGTCCGCGGTCGTAGGCGGCGCGGGCGACTGGGTCCGTGAGGCACACGAGCGCCTGCGCGAGCCGGTTCATGCCGGCGGTCACGGCGTCGGGGTGGAGGAGTTGGTGTTGTCGAAGCCATTCCATGCGGTCGAGGACGCGAGCCTCGATGTCGGCAAAGTCGCCGGTGCCGCGCGCGAGTCCGAGCAGCGCGTAGTGGTCCGGTGGCCACGCACCGGGCGACAGTCCAAGCCAAGAACACAACCGGTCGTGATCCACATGCGTCCCCGTGAGCGCGATGGGGCCATCTTCGGGGGGTGCGGGTGTTGGGGCAAGCCGGCTTGTTCCGCTCGAGAGGGAAGGTTATAACACCGCGCTCGGTGGCGCGTATTTCAGCGATTTGCGGGAGAGACGAGGGCGATGCGCAACTTCCGGCGGAGCGTGTGGTTCTCGTGGCCGTACCGGCGCCGGCTGGCGACATCGATCCTCTGCGCGATGGTCGTCGCGGTCCTGTGGAGCGTGAACCTCGGCGCGCTCTTCCCCGTACTGAAACTCCTCAAGACCCAGCAGAACCTACAGCAATGGGTCGAGACGGAGATCGCGGAGCACGAGAAACAGCGCGACCTGCACGCGACTGAAGTCACGAAACTGAACCTCGCGCTGGTGGACCAGAAGACCAAACCCGACACGCCAGAGCGCGAGAAGACGACTCGTTATTACTCGGCCGACCTGGCACGCGAAACCGACTCGCAGGACTACCACGCGAGTTGGGCGTCCCGCTACCGGTGGCTCGGCGCGAAGGTGTTCCAACACTTGCCGACGGACCTGTTTCAGACGTTCATGTGGATCATCGGCGCGGTGCTAACCTGCGTGATGATCAAGGGCGTGTTCGAGTTCCTCCACGAGTCGCTCGTTGGTCGGGTTACGCACCGTACGCTGTTCGACCTGCGCAACTCGTTCTTCCGTCGCGTCGTGCGGCAAGACGTTCGGCAACTCCAGGCGGCCGGCACCAACGACCTCATGGCGCGGTTCACCAACGACACCGAACAGGTCGGGGCCGGCTTGAAGGTGCTGTACGGGCGCGTGATCGCGGAACCGCTCAAGGCGGTCGCGTGCTTCGTGGCCGCGTGCTTCATCTGCTGGCAACTCACGCTCGCGTTCGTCGTCGTCGTCCCACTCGCACTGTACGTGTTGGCGCGCGTGAGCAAGGCCATGCGCAAGGCCGCGAAGAAGGCGCTGCAGCGGATGTCGGCGATGTACAAGATTCTGAACGAGACGTTCAGCGGCATCCGTGCGGTGAAGGGGTTCACGCGGGAGTCGCACGAGCGGCGCCGGTTCCGGGCCGCGAACTACGAGTTCTACCGCAAGGCGCTCAGGCTCGTGAACATCGACGCGTTCACCAACCCCGCGATCGAGGTGCTGGTGGTGTTGTCGGTTGGCTTCGCGCTGGCGGCCGGGGTGTACCTGGTGTTGAGCGGCAATACACACATCGGCATTTTCCGCATGTGTTCACAGCCGTTGAGCTTCGAGACGCTGTTACAGTTCTACGTGTTCCTCGCGGCCATCGCGGACCCGGTGCGGAAGTTGTCGAGTGTGTACACGAAACTTCAGGGTGCGGAAGCGGCTTCGGCGCGCATCTTCGAGATGTACGACCGCGAGCCGACGATTCGCGGGAACGCGGACGGACGGCGACTCAAGGAAGTAAAGAAACAGATCGAGTTCCGGCACGTGTGCTTCGCGTACAACCCGACCGCCGAACAACCGACGCTCGACAACGTGAGCCTGACCGTGAAGGCCGGCGAAACGGTCGCCGTGGTCGGCGGCAACGGGTGCGGCAAGACCACGCTCCTCGCGCTGCTGCCGCGGTTCTTCGACCCCGATTCCGGCGCGGTTCTCATCGATGGCGTGAATCTGCGCACTGCACATCTGCGGTCGCTCCGCAAGCTAATCGGCGTGGTCACACAGGACACGCAGTTGTTCGACGACACGGTGTTCGCGAACATCGCCTACGGGAAGCGCGGCGCGACACGCGAAGAGGTGATTGAGGCCGCGACGAAGGCCCGCGCGCACGACTGCATCGAGAAGAAAGAGGGCGGGTACGACGCCTTGATGGGCACGGCCGGGAACAACTTCTCGGGCGGCGAGCGTCAGAAGATCGCGCTGGCGCGGGCCATCCTCCGCAACCCGCAGATTCTGGTTCTCGACGAGTTCACGAGCGCGATCGATCAGCAGAGCGAGGCCGACATTCATGCCGCGATCAAGGAGTTCGTGAAGGGCCGCACCACGTTCCTGATCACGCACAAGCTCCACACGGTGCCGGAGATCGCGGACCGCGTTGTGATGATGGAAGCCGGGCAGGTGCTCGACATCGGCACGCACCCCGAGTTGCTCGCGCGGTGCGAACCGTACCGCCGGCTGTTCGAGTCGGTGCAACTGTGGAAGGCAGCCTAAGTGTTGTCCCTGCGTCGTGCGCGCCCGGGTCACGCTCGCCTTCGGCTTGCGGCTAACGGGCCAACTCTGCTCGTTCTCGCATTTCTCTTCGCGCTGTTCTTCTTTCAACTCGGCGCACGCGATCTGGTGAGCAGTCACGAGGCCCGCGCCGCGCAGAACGCGCAACGAATGCTCGACACCGGCGAATGGGGCTTACCGACCCTCTTCGACGGCCAGCGCGATTTGCAGAAGCCGCCCGGTTTCTACTGGCTCGTCGCGGCGATGGGGTGGCTCAACGGCGGGCACGTGTCGCCGTGGGTGGCGCGATTCCCCGCCGCCGCGAGCGGTCTCGTCGCGGTGCTGCTCGTCTACGGCTTCCTGAGGCGCGAAGGCTACGCGACCGGTGCGCTCGTCGCTGCGATTGCACTCGCAACCGCGAACCATTTTGTCGCGATCGGGCGCACGGCTCGCATCGACGTGCCGTTGACGTGTGCGGTCGCGGTGGCGCTGCTCGCGTTCTATCGCGGGTGCCGCCGTTCTTGTCCCTCTCCCACAAGGGGAGAGGGGGAAAAATGGTTCGTCCTCTCTGCGGTCGCGGCGGGGTTCGCGGTGTTGCTCAAAGGTCCGGTTGGGTTGGCTCTAATCGGAAGCACCGCGGTCGCGTTCCTTTTCGTCGAACGATTCGCGTCACCGAAATCCGATCGCCCGCGACTTCCGTTACTCTCCACGGTTCTCGGTGTATTCGTCGTCGCGCTCGTCGCGCTGCCGTGGTTCGTGTGGGCACAGCACGCGACCGACGGCGAGTTCGTGCGCGTGTTCTTCTGGCACCACAACGTCGAACGGTTTGCGGGCACGTCGGAGTCGCTCGCGTCGCACCCACGGTGGTACTACGGCCCGCGGTTCGCGCTCGCGTTCATGCCGTGGACGCTGCTCCTCGTGCCGCTCGCGGTGTCTGGGTTGCGCTCTGGAGTATGGAAGGAATCGCGGCTGTTTCGTTTCGGTGTGGTGTGGCTTGTGGTGATGGTCGCGGTGCTGTCGGCGGCGCGGTTCAAACGTGCGGATTATTTGCTCCCGGCGTTCCCCGGTGCCGCGATCGCGCTCGGATGCGCCGCCGAACGGTGGCTCACTGCGCGCGCCAACCCGCGATCCGCGACGCGCGCGAAGTGGGCGTTTGGCGTGTTGGTCGCGTGCGCGCTCGCGGTGTGGCCGGTGATGTGGTTTGTGGTCGAGCCGGCGGAAACGGCCCGCCAGGAGAAGCAGTCGTTCGCCGCGGCGATCCGCGAACACGCACCGAAACCGCGAACCATTTTACTGTTCCGCACCGAGTCGCACTTGCTCGCCTACCATCTCGGTTCGCCGCTGCATACTCTGGTGGAGTGGGGCGAACTGAAGGACGCGCTCGCGGCAAACGGCCCGCACGTGGTCGTGATGCCGCCGGAGTGCGTGGTCGACGCGGAACTGATAACCGGGCGGAAATTCGTACCGGTCGCGGTGCTCGCGGACTTCACTTCTGTTCGTCCTCATCGGCCGCTGGTGTGCCTCCGCATTGTGGAGTGACGCCGTGGCCAGCACCGCCGGCCCCTCTCGGAACCATCTTCTCCCAATGGCCAAACCAATTGCCCCGCGCGACGGCGTGACCGTCGTCATCCCGGCCCACAACGCGGTCGCGCAGGTCGAAAAGATGCTGCCCGCGTGGGGCGTTCTGCTGAATAACCTGAACCGCCCCTTTCAGCTCATCGTTGTGAACGACGGCAGCACCGACGGCACACCCGCGGCTCTGGAGAAACTCGGTCCGCGTGTGCCGCACTTGCGAGTGTTAACGCACGACACTCAGCGCGGGTTCGGCGCGTGCCTCCGCACGGCGCTGGCGGAAACGACGCAACCGCTGTTCCTGTACGCGGGCATCGACAACCAATACACACCGACTGACATCCGCCCGATGTTGGAGCGCATTGAACTGCGAGACGAAGTGTTCGGGAAGCAACCGGACCTCATTAGCGGCGCGCGCGCGGGCCAGTTGCGCCCGGCGTTTCTGAAGTGGCTGGGCGGTGCGTGGAAGTTATTCTGGCGCGTCTTCGCTGGTTTGCCGATGGTGGAGTCGTCGCCGTGGTACGGCTGGTCCGAATGGTGGTATCGGGCTCGCGCCGGTTGGGTGTTCGGCGTTCCGCTCGCCGACGTGAACAGCGCGTTCAAGTTGTATCGCACCGCGTTCCTGAAACGGTTCCCGATTCAGTCCGACGGTGATTTCGTCCACGCGGAACTGGTGGCGAAGGCGACATTCCTCACGAGCATCATGGACGAGATCCCGCTCACGCCGAAAACGGAGCCGATAAGCCCGGTGACTGCGGACTGCCGAACCGTGTTCCGTGACCCCAAGTTCGCGTTCGATTCCGCGCCGAAAGTGAACCCGCAAGAAGCCGGGGCGCCGCCCGCTGGTTCTCCAACTCCCGCGTCATGAATCGCATTCTGTTCATCACCGGGAAGCTCGCGGAACCGTCGTTGCGGCGCGTGGTGGACGAACTTGCCCCAAAGGCCGGTTTCGATCCGCACGTCGCCGTTCTGCCGATCACCGTCGCCGCGCTGATGACGACCGACTGGGTCGCACGCCACCTGCCACAACTCCCGCCTGACATCGAGCGCGTGGTTCTGCCTGGGTTCTGTCGCGGCGAAGTGGAAGACGTGTCACGCGCGGTGGGCGCGCCTGCAGAAAGAGGCCCTATCGACCTGCGTGACCTGCCGGAGTTCTTCAAGCAAGCAGCCACGCCACCGCGCGATTACGGGAAGTTCGACATCGAGATTCTCGCGGAGGTGAACCACGCCGCGAAGAAGTCGCTTGACGTGATCCTCACTGAAGCTCGCCGCTACCGCGACAGCGGCGCGGATGTAATTGATCTGGGCTGCGACCCCGGACCCGCGTGGAGCGGTGTGGGCGACACCGTTCGCGCGCTCCGCGCCGACGGGTTCCGCGTTTCGATCGACAGCTTCAATCCCGAAGAGGTGGACGCCGCGCTTGGGGCCGGTGCGGAACTCGTGCTGAGCGTCAACGGCACCAACGTCGAACACGCTCGTCAGTGGCACGCACTGCACCCACACGTCGAAGTTGTCGCGATCCCCGATACACCGAACGACCTCGATAGCCTCGCGCGCACGGCCGATATTCTTCGTGGCATCGGCATTGCGCACCGGCTCGACCCGATCCTCGAACCGATCGGCTTCGGGTTCGCGGCTTCGTTGGGGAGGTACATCGAGACACGCCACCGGTTCGCGGACGTGGAACTGATGATGGGTGTCGGCAATCTCACCGAACTAACCGACGCGGACTCCGCGGGCGTAAACGTGCTGCTCGCGGGCTTCTGTCAGGAACTCGGCGTGCGCAGCGTGCTGACGACGGAAGTGATCGACTGGGCTCGCTCGTCGGTGAAGGAGTTCGACCTCGCGCGCCGGTTGGTGTTCCACGCAATTCGCGAGAAGGTGCTGCCGAAGCGCCTCGAACCGGGCTTGGTGATGCTCCGTGATCCGAAGGTGCATGAACTCGGTGAAGAGGCGTTGCAGGATCTCGCGCGTCGCGTGACGGATCGCAACTACCGGGTCTTCGCGGAGCGCGGCGAACTACACGTCCTCAACGGCAGCATCTATCTTCGCGGCACGGACCCGTTCGCGCTGTTCGCGCAGCTCGCGGCGACCGACCCGAAGCTCGACGCGGCGCACTCGTTCTACCTCGGCTACGAGTTCGCGAAGGCGGTGACGGCGCTGACGCTCAGCAAGGCGTACACGCAGGATCAGGCGCTGCGCTGGGGCTTCCTGACCGTGCCGGAAACGAGCCACCGCGGCGAAACAGGAAAAGTATTCACCGCGGAGAATGCGGAGGATGCAGAGAGAAGACGCAAGACAGAGAAAGAGTGAGGACAGATCAACGCTCTGTTGTCTTCTCCGCGTCCCTCCTGCGGTGAATACTCTTCCTGTTTCACTCCCACAGCGTAAACTGGACGAATACCGGAACGGCTCACGCGGGCCGTGTTGAAACTCTCCTTTCACCCGAGGACGCCCCGATGCGCCTGCTCTGTGCCGCCGCGCTATCCCTGTCGTTGGGTTTGTGGTTCGTCTACGCCGAAGACAAGAAACCGGCCGACGCGCCGAAGAGCGAGCGGGCGGAGAAGCTCGCCGCGCGCAAGAAAAAGTTCGACGAGGAGCACAAGGAACTGAAGGCATCGCTCGCGAGGGCCGAATCGCCCGCCGACCAACGCGCCATTCAAGCCGAGATCAAGGAACTCGTGCTCCTCACCGCGAGCAAGGTTCTCGACATTATCGAAACGGACCCGAAGGACGACGTTGCGCTCGACGCGACCGCGTTCATCGTGGAAACGTGCGGCAAGGCGCGCGCGACCAGTGACGACGTCACGAAGGCGCTGAAACTGATCGCGGAACACCACGCGGCCAACCCGAAGGTGAAGAATCTGCTCCTCCCAGCCGCGAGTCTTGGTGAGGCGAGCGACCGGCTTCTAAAGGCAGTTGCCGAGAACAACCCGGACAAGGACACGAAAGCCGTCGCGGGTTACCTCCTCGCGGTGAAGACCGTCCGGGATGTCGAGGAAGAAGAGGACGACGCGAAGGCCGAGTTGCTTGCAAAGGGCGCGATCGACCTCTTGGAGAAGGCCGCGAAGGAAGCCCCGACCGCGAAGGTCGGCGCCGATCCGAAAAGCCCCACCATCGCCGAACTCGCCGCCAAGCAGATCGAGAACTTGAAGGCGATTACCTCGCTGGCGATCGGCAAGTCGGCCCCGGAAGTCGAATCGCTCCTGCTCGACGGCAAGAAGGTGAATCTCTCCGGTTCCAAGGGTAAGGTTGTGCTGCTCGACATCTGGGCGACGTGGTGCGGGCCATGCGTGCGAATGATTCCGCACGAGCGCAAACTGGTAGAGAGCATGAAGGACAAGCCATTCGAGTTGATCAGCGTGAGTGTGGACAACAAGAAGGAGACGCTTCAGAAGTTTCTTGAAAACGAGAAGATGCCGTGGACGCACTGGTGGCAGGACGGCCAGGAGAACCCGGTGATGAAGAAGTACCGCGTGCGCGCGTTCCCGACGCTGTACGTGATCGACCACACTGGCGTTATCAAACACAAGTGGGTCGGTTCGCCCAAGGACGAGGAACTGGACAAGGCCATCGACGACCTCGTAAAAGTAGCGATCAAGGCGAAGGGCTAAACTCACCTGCCCTTTCCACCAACCAGCAACCCGCAAGCCCACCTGTCGCAACAGGTGGGTTTTCGCGCGCCGTATACTTCAATCATGGACACCGGCGCGCCACTTCAGTTCGACGCGCGCCCAGTGCCGACGCCAGCGGGCGGCCCGCTGGCGGTCGAGTTAGTGCCCGCGCCCGACCCCTGGGCGGTGGCACGGAAACTGGCGCACCTCCCACACCTCCTGTTCCTCGACTCCGCCGAGAAGCACACCGACAGGGGAAGGTATTCGTATGTGAGTGCCGATCCTTTCGGCATAGCGTCTGACTTTGCTGGTCGGCGACAGATGGAGCTGTCCCCGCGTCGCATCGCCGCTCTGCCCCGCCTACCACCATTTCAAGGCGGGTATGCTGGACTGTTCAGTTACGGACTCGGGCGCCTGTTCGAGAGGATACCGGCCGCCCGACGTGACGAGTTCGCGGTTCAAGACCTTGTCCTCGGGTGCTACGACTGGGTCGTATCGTTCGATCATCAGGAACGCCGGGCGTGGCTGGTTTCAACTGGTGAAATGGGTGCCGAGTGGCCGAAACAATCCGAGCGAGCCAAGAACCGGTTGCATGAAACATTGGAGTTGCTGAGATCTCAACAGGTGGCTTATACCCTCCACTCCCCTCAAGACCGCTCGCCAACACTCGCGCCGCAATACCCGCTGCCCGGTTTCCCCGGTGTGACGAGTAACTTCAGCCGCGAGCAGTACGAAGCCGCAGTGCGAAGGGCGGTCGAGTACGTCCATGCCGGCGACTGCTTCCAGGTGAACATCTCCCAGCGGCTCCTCGCGCCGCTCCGCGAACACCCGCTGGAGCTTTATGGGCGGCTTCGGCAGCTCAACCCGGCACCGTTCGCGGGGTACTTCGACCTCGGTGACTTCCAGATTCTCAGTGCGTCGCCGGAACGCTTCTTGCGTGTTCACCCCGATGGCGAAGTCGAAACGCGACCGATCAAGGGCACGCGCCCGCGCGGCAAGACGTCCGAAGAAGACGCGGCGCTGATCCGCGACCTCACCACCAGTCCGAAGGACCGCGCCGAAAACGTGATGATCGTGGATCTGCTCCGCAACGACATCGGGAAGGTTTGCGAATACGGTTCCGTGACAGTGCCGCGAGTGTGCGAAGTTGAAACCTTCCGCTTCGTGCATCACCTCGTCTCGGAAGTTCGCGGCAAACTGCGTGCTGGCCTCGGACCGTTGGACTTGCTTGCTGCGGCGTTCCCCGGTGGCAGTGTGACCGGCGCGCCGAAGGTGCGCGCGATGGAGATCATCGCGGAACTGGAACCGACCGCACGCGGTCCATACTGCGGGTGTCTCGGGTGGATCGGGTTCGACGGCGCGATGGACACGAATATCCTGATCCGCACGTTCACCGCGGGCCGCGGGTGGGTGCAGTTCCCCGTCGGCGGCGGCGTCGTGGCCGACAGCGACCCAGCCCGCGAATACGAAGAGACGCTTCACAAAGCCGCCGGTTTGCTCCGAGCACTGAACCCGACATGATACTCGAAGCGCTAGTTACCACGACGGACGCCGATGGCTCGCCGCACCTCGCCCCGATGGGACCGTGCGTGTCGGCGGACTTTTCGCGGTTCACGCTCAGGCCGTTCCCGACTTCGCACACCTACCAGAACTTGCTCCGCCATCCAGAGGGCGTGCTTCACGTGACCGACGACGCGCTATTATTGGCGAAGGCCGCGATCGGCGTGGTCGGGGAAATGCCGCCGACCCATCCGGCCGAACGCGTTCGCGGGTTCGTGTTGGTCGATTCGTGTCGGCACTTCGAGTTCGTCGTGAAGGCCGTCGATACGAGCGGTGAGCGCGTGAGCATTGAACTCGAAGTGGTTCACACCGGACGCACGCGGGACTTCTTCGGCTTCAATCGTGCGAAGCACGCCGTCGTCGAAGCGGCTATCCTCGCAACACGCTTGCACATTCTTCCGCTCGGTGAGGTTGCGGTCGAGTTCGCGAAACTTCGCGTCATCGTCGGCAAGACCGGCGGCCCGGCGGAACATGCCGCGATGGATTTACTCGAAGCCAAACTGCGCGAAGCGGAGGCGAACCGATGAGCGCGCGACGATCTTGTCCCTCTCCCCTTACGGGAGAGGGTGGTCGGCGCTTCGCCGACCGGGTGAGGGGTGAAACGTTAGCCAGAAGGCGCAACCCCTCACCCGTCTCGAAGACTCGACACCCTCTCCCGCAAGGGGAGAGGGAAAGAAGTGCGGAGGCGACACGATGATTCGCGTCGTCGCACCGAGCCGGGTGCACTTCGGTCTGTTCCGCGTACCGAAGGCGGGCGAAACAGAACTCGGGGCGCGCGCGTTTGGCGGCGTGGGCCTGATGGTCGAACACCCCGGCGTCGTCGTCACCGTCAAGCCCGCGGACTCGTGGCAGTTCGAGGGATTGCTCGCGAGCCGCGCGCAGGTCTTCGCAACGCGATTCGTTCTGGCGCTGCCCGAAGACCGCCGCCGACCGTTTCAGATACTCGTTGAGCGGTGTCCGCCGGAACACACCGGACTGGGTGTCGGCACGCAACTCGGGTTGGCGGTCGCGAAGGCGCTGGCGGTCGCGAGCGGGGAAGGGGAGCTGCCGTCGGCGGAACTCGCGGCGCGTGTCGGGCGCGGCGAGCGCTCCGCGATCGGCGTTCACGGCTTCGACTGGGGCGGGTTGCTCGTCGATGCCGGGAAGTTGCCGCAGGAAGAAGTCTCGCCACTGCTCGCCCGCGTCGCGCTCCCCGACGCGTGGCGGGTCGTGCTGTTCACGCTACCGGTCGCGGCAGGCTGGCACAGTCACCACGAACGGCGGGCTTTCGCCACTGCGTCAGGCGGCGACCCTGACTCGCTCCGGCACCTTACGGAAAGTGCCATCGTTCCGGCCGCGCAGAGCGGTGACATCGACGCGTTCGGCGCCGCGGTCCACGAGTTCAACCAAAAGGCCGGCGAACCCTTTAGCGCGGCGCAAGGCGGCGCATACGCCTCACCGGAGATCGCGGCGCTGATCGACGAGGTGCGCACGTGCGGCGTTCGCGGGGTCGGGCAAAGTTCGTGGGGGCCGACCGTGTTCGCGGTCGCGCCGGACAGTGACGCCGCGCTGTCACTTGTGCAGCGGTTCCGCAGTCGCGTACCCTGCTTCGTCACCCGCGTCTCGCCCGGGCACCGCGTTGAACGGAGTTGAACAGAAGTTTTCACCCATTCAGTCCGCGAATAGGCGTGTACTCGGACATCGTGAGCAACTCGCGGCTCACGCCCCGCGTCACACGGAGTTTGCCAACGTCAAACAGCCCGTGCATGATGGTCCCAATCAGGTTCGGGACGCGAACCGGCTCGGTCGCGGGGTCGCCACCGTTCGCGGACGACTTGCCAATCACCACGCCCTCGGGCAATCCGCCGCCGGCCAACATGAGCGGCCCGAGGTTGCCCCAGTGGTCGCGCCCACCCTTACCGTTGATGCGCGGCGTGCGGCCCATTTCGCCACACACGACGAGCATCACCTTGTCTTCGAGACCGCGGTCGCGGAGGTCGTCGAGGAACGCACTCACCGCGTGGTCCAGCGGCGGAGCCATGTACGACATGCCCTCGGTCATGTGCGCGTTGTTGTTGTCCGCGTGCATGTCCCACACGAAGTTCGTCGTGACCGTGACGAACCCGGCCCCGCGTTCGCACAACCGCCGGGCGAGCAGCATCAGCTTGCCGAGCGTCTTCGCGTTGTCGGTGTAGTGCTTCCAGTTGTTCCATTTCTTGTCGATCTTCGTCACGTCGTAGAGCTTCGCGGTGTCGTACTTCTCGACCGTCTTCACGTCTTCCTTGCTAATGTCGAACGCTTCGCCGACACCGCCGAGCAGGATGCTGAACGCTTTCTGCCGGGCCGCGTCCACCGACGCGCCTTCGGCCTCGAAGCCCCTCTTGAGCTGGTCGAAACTGTCGAGCAACGCGCGACGGTCTTCGAGCCGCGACATCGGCAGGTTTAGCTTCATGTCGTTCTTGGCGTTCCCGGTTCCGTCAGGCTGGAATGGGGCGGTGTTCGCGGGGAACGGGCCAGTTGAGATGAACTTCCCGAACCCGCCTTGCTCCGGTCCGGCCGCCGGATCGACCGCTCGCGGGAACAGCACACAATTCGTGGGCATGCCGTTGGACGGGTTGTTGCCACCCGCAGCGCTCGCGTAGGCGCTGCCGATGTTCGCGCCGAACGAGTCCTTCCCGACGATGGTCTTGATGTCGTGGTTCGCGTCGCCCGGCACGAATGACCGGACGATACAGAGTTTGTCAGCGCGCGCCGCGAGCTTCGGAAACGTGCTTCCGAACGTGACGCCAGGAATCGCGGTCTTGATTTCGCCGGTCGCGCTGCGCACTTCCGCGGGCGCGGTCATCTTCGGGTCGAACGTCTCGAACTGACTCGGCCCGCCGTGGCAGAACAGGAACACGACAGACTTGTCCGTGACCGGCTTGCCGGCTTCGGAGAGCTTCGTGCCCGCGTTCGCGGTGGGGATGAGCCAGGGTAGCGACATGCCGCCGAGCGCGAGCGAGCCGACACGAAGGAAGTCACGGCGCCCGAGCCGGGCCGAATCACCGAAACGCAGCATAGCTTCTCCAAGTCTCAGGTCTGCAAGTCTGCAAGTCGCAAGTCGCAGGCAGTCGAGGTCTTCGACTTGCGACTTGCGGACCTCAGACTACCGAAGGATCCCGCGGATCGGTTTCCCGCCGTGGGAAATGTGGGTGGGTCGGTTGGTGTGGTCGGGCACTGTGCCCTCGGGGTCCACGCCGACTAGTTCGTACACGGTGCTGACGAGGTCGCCGGCGGTAACCGGGTGATCGCTCGGGAACGCCGCGATCTTGTCCGTGCTGCCGTGGACGACGCCCGGCTTGGTGCCGCCGCCAGCGAACAGGCAGAACCCGCACTGCGGCCAGTGGTCGCGGCCCGCCTTGCCATTTACTCGCGGCGTGCGGCCCATGTCGCCCGTCACCACGACCAGTGTCTCTTCGAGCAGCCCGCGTTCGCTCAGGTCGTCGAGCAACGCGGATAGCGCGCGGTCGAGGAACGGCAGGAGCAGCCCCTTCAGCATGTTGAAGTTGTTTTCGTGCGTGTCCCAGTGGCCGTTGGGTTTCGCTTCGGTGTGAATCGAAACGAACGTGACGCCGGCTTCCACCAAACGCCGCGCGAGCAGCACGCTCTGACCGAACAGGTCGTTGCCGTAGCGGTCGCGGAGCTTGTGTGGCTCCTGCGACAAGTCGAACGCGACCTTCGCTTTCGGCGAACACAGTAGGTCGAACGCCGCGTCGCGCCGGGTTTCGTGGTGACGCACGTCGTACTGCGATGCCCTCGCATCAAGTTGCTGAACCAGCGTGCGCCGCGTGTTGAGCGCGTCGAGGGTGAGACCGCCGTTGATCTTCGGCAGTTTCGGTTCGCCGCGTGGCGTGATGTTGGGGTTGTAGAAGTCCGTTCCAATCGACGCGATTTCGGTGCCCGCGTGCGCGTCGGCGGTGCTGAACACCGGGTCGAACTTCGGACCCAGGTAGCCGCCGTAAGGGCCGGCGCGGCGCAACCCCTGTGTGTAACCGGGTGACGCGGGGAGCATCACGT
Organism: Singulisphaera sp. GP187; assembly: GCA_945905925.1. GTDB lineage: Bacteria > Planctomycetota > Planctomycetia > Gemmatales > Gemmataceae > Gemmata. The sequence goes on along the minus strand of CAMDQN010000071.1, from coordinate 12,371 downwards.
AGCCGGGCAGTTCCGTTCCGCGACCCACGCCGAAGAACTGGCACACGCTCGGCACGCTTGGGTGGTTCGTGGGCCGCGCGAAGTAGTCGGTTTGGTCGTGACCGCCATCGTAGCCGGTCATCACGCCATACGGGTTGTGCGAGTTGTACTTGTGCGTGACGCTGCGCACCACCGCGAGTTTATCCAACCGCCGCGCGAGCAGCGGAAGGTGTTCGCACACGCGAATACCCGGCAGCACGGTGGGGATGGTTTTGAACTCGCCGCGAATGCCATCGGGCGCGTCCGGTTTCATGTCGAACGTGTCGATGTGCGACGGCCCGCCGAACAGGTCGATGAGGAGCACCGACTTTGCGTGTGCGCCTTTCGCGAGCGAAGGGGTCTCCTTCGCGTCGGCGAGCGGGGAGCGTAAACCCCCTGTTAGCGTCGCCAGTGACGCTAGCGACCCGGCGCGCAACAACTCGCGGCGGCTGATGCCGTCGCACGCGGTGGATGGGTGTCCGAGAACCCGGAGCATGGGAGAGTCTGCCGGGGGGAAGGTTCCGAGGCGGGCCTGGGCGATTTCAGCAGTTGAGTGGAGAGTACCCGCACTCCACGCGATCTTCAAGAAGAAATCGGAACGTCGAACCACCTCTCCACACATTTCCACACCTTTCCCCACCACATCTTCGTTACACTGGGGCGAATCTCGCCCTTTCCCACGACGCTGCCATGTCGTCACCCGAACCGGAACCCGATCCCGACCTCACGCCGACGCGGGCGCGGTTCGTCGTCGCGGCGTGGCTGTGCGGGCTGTCCGGGATCCTCTACCTCGACCGCATTTGCATGGGCCAAGCGGTCGTTCCCATCCAGAAGGAACTCGGCCTCAGTAACTCCGAGATGAGCTACGTGCTCATGTCGTTCACGCTCGCCTACGGGCTGTTTGCGGTGCCCGCGGGTTGGTTCGGCGACCGGACTGGGCCGCGATCCGTGCTCACGTCGATCGTGCTCGCGTGGTCGGTGTTCACCGCACTCACCGGCGCCGCGACCGGGTTGCTCTCGTTGCTGCTCGTGCGGTTCCTGTTCGGCGCGGCGGAAGCCGGTGCGTTCCCGAACGCCGCGAAGGTCATGGCGCGGTGGTTCCCGCCACACGAGCGTGGGCGCATTCAGGGCGTGATGCTCGCGTCCTCGCAGATGGGCGCGGTCGCCGCGCCCGCCGCGACCGCGTACCTCATCAGCCTCGCGGGTTGGCGGCTCGCGTTCTTCGTGTACGGCTTCATCGGGGTCGCGTGGGCGGTCGGCTTCTGGTTCTGGTTCCGCAACGACCCGGCCACCCACCGCGGCGTGAACGAAGCCGAACTCGCGCGCATTCACACCAAGAACGAGACCGAATCGCAGAAGGAACACCCTGGCCCAGTGCCGTGGGGCGCGGTGCTCACGAATCGCGGCGTGCTCGTGCTCAGCCTCATCATGGTGTTCGGCGCGTTCTACACGTACTTCTTTTACTCGTGGTTCCAGAAGTACCTACACGCGGCGCGCGGCATCGAGAACGTCGAAGCCGGAAACCTCACGTCGCTGGTGATGGCCGGCTCCGCGGTCGGGATGCTGTTCGGCGGGTGGCTCGCGGACCAACTCTCGAAGTCCGCGAACCCGGTTCGCGCGCGGCGCTATCTCGGCGTGATCTGTTACCTCACCGCGGCCGGGTGCCTGTTCTTCGGCATACGTCAGGACGACTCGCTCGCTCTCGCCACACTGTGGGGTGCGTCGTTCTGCGCGATGCACGTGACGCTACCGAACTGGTGGTCGTGTGCTATCCCGCAGTGCGGGCGCCACACCGCGACCATCTTCGGTCTCATGAATGGTCTCGGCGTACTCGGCGCGATGGCGTCGCAGCGGTTCGTGGGTTGGTTCACCGACCGGCAAGAGCAAGTGTTCGGCCTGACCGGGCGCGTTGGATGGGATCCGATGTTTGACGTGTACGTGGGTGTGCTGGTGTGCAACGCGGTCGCGTGGTGGCTGTACCGCTTCACGCCACTCCCGGAACCGCACACCACCGCAGGAGGATGAGGGGTGGTAATCGACGTTCACAGTCACTTCTGGGAATACCCGCGCGACTTCACCGCGGACTTCCGCGAACAGGCGAAACGCGCGCGGGCCGGCCTCGAAGTGGACCTCACGGTGCGCTACGAGGACTACCGCGCCGCGTGCCGCGTCCCGGTGCGAACTGTCGTGTTCGGCGGCAAGGCGAAGCTCTCCGGCATCTGGGTCGATGATGCGCTCATCGCGAACTACGTCGCGGCGCACCCGGACACGCTCATCGGCTTCCTGTCGGTCGATCCCACGCAACCGGGCTGGGAGAAGGAACTGCGCGACGGGCACGAAACACTCGGCCTTCGCGGGATCAAGTTGCTGCCGATGTACGCCGGGTTCAAGCCGGACGACGAGCGCCTCGAACCGCTCTGGAACTACGCCGCGAAGCACCGGCTCCCGGTGTTGCTGCACACCGGCACGACGTTCATGAGTCAGGCGCCGCTCGAATGCACGCTGCCGCGGCACATCGAACCGGTCGCGGTCCGGCACCCGGACGTGAAGATCATCCTCGCCCACCTCGGCCACCCCTACGAGGGCGAGTGCGTGGTGGTGATCCGCAAGCACCCGAACGTGTACGCGGACATCAGCGCGTTGCACTACCGGCCGTTCCAGTTCTATCACAGCTTGATGCTGGTTCAGGAATATGGGGTGTGGGACAAGGTGTTGTTCGGCACTGACTACCCGTTCACGACGGTGAACGCCACGCTCGACGGCCTCCGCACCTTAAACCGGATGCTCGACGGCACCGCGCTACCGCGCCTCGATGAAGCGAAGATTGAAGCGATGATCGCGCGCGACTCGCTTCCACTTCTCGGCCTCGCGTGATGGCAACGCGGTGAACTTCGGGTACGCTAGACACATCCCGCCGGAGTCCCGCCGATGCTCTTCCGCTGCGCCGTACCCGTCACGCTCGTTTTCGCACTGCTCGCGGTTCCCGCGCCGATGCCGGCCGCTGATCCGCCGAAGCCAGTGGACTTCGAGCGCGACGTGAAGCCGATCTTCGCGAAGCACTGCATCTCCTGCCACGGCGCGGAGAAGGCGAAGAGCGGTCTGCGCCTCGACCGCCGAGCGAACGTGCTCAAAGGCGGCGACTTCGGGAAAGTGATCGTGCCGGGGAAATCGGCTGACAGCCGACTCATCGTGGTCGTGGCGCACGACGACCCCGACGTGCGGATGCCACCAAAGAAGCAGCGTTTGACTGCGGCAGAGATCGCGACACTTCAAACGTGGATCGACGAAGGCGCGAAAGGGCCAGACGACGCTATCAAAGTGAACCCCGCCGACTGGTGGAGCTTCAAGCCGCTGAAGAAGCCAGTAGTTCCCGTTAGCCGCGAGCCGAAGGTGAGCGCGATCGATGCCTTCGTGCAGGCGAAGCTGAAAGAGAAGGGACTGACACCATCGCCTGAGGCTAGCCGGCGCACGCTGATTCGGCGTCTCTACTTCGACCTGATCGGACTGCCGCCCACGCCGGAAGAGGTGGAAGCGTTTGTCGCGGATAAGAACCCAAAGGCTTACGAGGCGCTCGTTGATAAGTTGCTCGCGTCCCCGCGCTACGGCGAGCGCTGGGCGCGGCACTGGCTCGATCTCGTTCACTTCGGCGAAACGCATGGTTACGACAAGGACCAACCGCGACCTAACGCGTGGCCGTACCGTGACTACGTCATCCGCTCATTGAACGAAGACAAACCCTACAACCGGTTCATTACGGAACAGATCGCGGGCGACGTGGTATATCCCGGGACGGTAGGCGGAATCGAAGCGCTCGGGTTCCTCGCGGCCGGTCCGTGGGATTTCATCGGCCACGCCGAAGTCCCCGAATCGAAGATTGATGGCAAGGTCGCGCGTCACCTCGACCGCGACGACTTCGTGGCGAACACGATCGGCACGTTCATGGGCCTCACGGTCCACTGTGCGCAGTGCCACAATCACAAGTTCGACCCGATCGCGCAGGAAGACTACTACCGTCTTCAGGCGGTGTTTTCCGCGATCGACCGCACCGACAAGACCTATGACGCGGACCCCATCATTGGCGCGAAGCGAGCCGAACTCGAACAGAAGAAAAAGATCACAACGCGACTGATTACCGCGATCGAAGGGGACGCCCGCAAGCGATCCAACGACGAACTCACGCGAATCGAACAGCAACTCGCGGAAGCAGCGAAACCTGCGAACTCGCCCAAGCCACCGGAGTTCGGCTATCACTCGCAACTCGGCGCGAAGCAAGATGTCGAGAAGTGGGTGCAAGTTGATCTCGGCGCCAGCATCAAATTAGATCACGTTGTTATCAAGCCGTGTCACGACGACTTCAACAACATCGGTGCAGGGTTCGGGTTCCCGCTGCGGTTCAAGATCGAGTTAAGCGACGATGTAACCTTCAAGACCGGCGTGGTGTTAATCGCGGACGAGACAAGAAAGGACTTCCCGAAACCGGGTACGGCGGCGTACACCGCAAAAGCCGATAACAAATCCGCTCGCTATATTCGCGCGACCGCGACCAAACTTGCGCCTCGCCAAAACGACTACATGCTCGCGATCGCTGAACTCGAAGCATTCGACGCGGACGGAAAGAACATCGCGAAGGGCAAGGCTGCAACCGCGCTCGATAGCATCGAAGCCGGTCCGCGGTGGCGGAAGTCGAATCTCACCGACGGCCTCGCGCCAGGCGGCCCAAAACTTGCGGCACCCGAACTCGCGAAACTCACCGAGCGTCGCGACGCGATCGTCAAAGCCGCGATCGGCGAGAAGGGCGTCGCCGAACTCGCTGAACTTCGCGCCGAAATAACGAAAACCGACGCGGAACTCGCGAAGTTCGCCGGCTCGAAACGCACCGCCTACGTCGGCACGATTCACACAGGCGGCGGGGCGTTCGCCGGCACCGGAGCGACCGGAAAACCGCGAAGCATTCACATTCTCCCGCGCGGCGATGTCACGAAGCCGGGCAAGGAAGTGGCGCCCGGCGCGATCTCTTCCATTCCCGGTATCAACGGCACGTTCAGCCTTCCGCCGAACCACACGGAGGGCGACCGGCGCGCAGCGCTCGCGAGGTGGCTGACCGACGCAAACAACCCGCTCACGTGGCGCGTGATGGCGAATCGCGTGTGGCAATACCACTTCGGCCGCGGAATCGTTGACTCGCCCAACGACTTCGGCAAGATGGGCCAGTTCCCCACCCACCCGGAACTGCTCGATTACCTCGCGAGTGAACTGCGAGAACATCAATCCATCAAGAAACTCCACAAGTTGATCGTAACGAGCACGACATATAAGCAGGTTTCTACATCAAACGAAGCAAACGCGAAGATCGACGAAGACAACCGCTTCGTGTGGCGCCAGAACCGCCGCAAGCTCGAAGCGGAAGCGGTTCGCGACTCCATTCTCGCAGTCGCGGGGAAGCTCGACCTCACCGCCGGCGGGCCGAGTTTCCGCGACTTCATCGTCGAGAAACCGGAGCACTCGCCGCACTACCAATATCACCTCCACGACCCAGAAGATGTGAAGTCACACCGGCGCGCGATTTATCGGTTCGTGGTACGGTCGAAGCAACAGCCATTTATGGCCGCGCTCGACTGCGCCGACCCATCGCTCGCGGTCGAAAAGCGGAACGAAACGCTCACGCCACAGCAGGCGCTCGCAATGCTGAACAACAAACTCGCGGTGACGATGGCGAAGCACTTCGCTGAACGCGTGGAAAAGTTCGGCACCACGGACGCGGAGCGGATGACAACCGCGGTGCGGTTGGCTTTGGGGCGCGACCCCACCGCGAAAGAACGCGACGCGCTCGCGGTCTACGCGAAGGAACACGGCCTCGCGAACGCGTGCCGCGTCGTGCTGAACCTGAACGAATTCGTCTTCGTGGATTGAGGATCAGAGATGAACCGGCGGGACTTTCTCATCCACTCCGGCGGCGGGTTAGGCAGCATCGCGCTCGCGTCACTGCTCGGCGCGGACCGACTCCTCGCGGACGCGGCCAGGCGCGCCGACGGCGGTTTGCACCACAAGCCGAAAGCCAAGCGCGTGGTGCAACTGTTCATGGCCGGCGGCGCGTCGCACGTCGATCTGTTCGACTTCAAGCCTGAGTTAGTGAAGCAACACGGCAAGGAAGCAGACTTCGGCGAGAAGGTGGAGGCGTTCCAGAACGGCCTCGGCCCGTGGCTCAAACCGCTGTGGGATTTCAAACCGTATGGCAAGTGTGGAAAGCAACTCGGAGAAGTTGTATCGCCGCTCGGTGATGTCGTTGATGAAATCGCGTTTATTCACAACATGATCGGCAAGACCGGCGTACACAGCCAGGGCACACTGCTCCAAACTACCGGCTTCAACCGGCCCGGGTTCCCCGGTATGGGTTGCTGGGCGAGTTACGGACTCGGCAGCGCGAACCAAAACCTCCCGACGTTTGTGGTGCTACCGGATCACCGCGGGTTGGCCTCTAACGGCACGAAGAATTGGGATAGCGCGTTCCTGCCGGCTCAACATCAGGGCGCTGCAATCTATCCAGGTACGAAGACGCCCATCGAAGACCTTTTCCCCGATGATCGCGCGAAGTTCATCACACGCGATTCCGACAAAGCCGGGATCGACCTGCTCACGCAACTCAACCGCGAACACGCGACTTCGCGACCCGGTGACGAGCGATTAGACGCGCGCATCAAGAGCTACGAACTGGCCGCGAAGATGCAACTCGCGGCGCCCGAAGCACTCGACCTCTCGAAGGAGACGAAGGAGACGCTAAAGCTATACGGTCTCGATCACGGGAAAGGCACGTTCGACAAGGAAATCAACCCGGTCGAGGAGACCGACTACTTCGCCCGGAAGTGTCTCGTTGCGCGCCGGTTGCTCGAACGCGGCGTCAGGTTCGTGCAAATCTGGAGCGGCAACGACAACGGGTTCCCACGGCGCAATTGGGATTCACACGAAGACGTGAAACGCGATCACGGTCCGCTCGCGTATGGTATGGCCCGCGGCGCCGCGGCTCTCATTGCGGACCTGAAGCGCCTCGGCTTACTCGAAGATACCATCATTCTGTGGACGACGGAATTCGGGCGGATGCCCTCGTCGCAGGGCGGCAAGGGTCGCGACCACAACCCATACTGCTTCACGAATTGGCTCGCGGGCGGCGGCATCAAGGGCGGGTACACACACGGCCCAAGTGACGCGTTCGGATATAAGCCGGCGGACCGCAAGAACCCGACGGAAGTATACGACGTACACGCCACGATCTTGCACCTGCTCGGCATCGATCACACGAAGCTCACCGTGCGGCACAACGGAATAGACCGGCGACTCACAGATGTACATGGGCATGTGATTGCCGAACTCATCAAATAGGTTTAGAGGCTATCCGTAGTCCGCGGAAGGGGCGCGCCGAATGGGTGGCACGCTCCCCTGGACTACGGGTCGCGGCAAAACTTGGAGATGCGATGCGTATCACCCGAATCGCCGCGTGGCAGGTCGATCTGCCGCTGCACGAGGGCAGTTACAAGTGGTCGGGCGGGAAGTCGGTCGCGGTGTTCGATAGCACCGTTGTCGCGGTGGAGACGGACTCCGGCGTCACCGGCTACGGCGAAGTGTGCCCGCTCGGACCCGCGTACTTGCCCGCTTACGCTGCGGGCGTGCGAGCCGGGTTGAAGGAACTCGCGCCGAAATTGTTGGGCGAAGACCCGACGCAGTTGGGGAAGTTGAATCGCGTCATGGATGCGGCACTGAAGGGTCACCCGTATGTGAAATCCGCGGTTGATGTCGCGTGTTGGGACATTCTCGGAAAAGTGAGCGGGTTGCCCGTGTGCGTGCTACTCGGCGGGCGCTACGGCGATGACTTCCATCTCTATCGCGCCATCTCACAGGAATCGCCCGACGAGATGGCCGCGAAGGTCGCGGGCTACCGTGCCGAAGGCTACCGCCGATTTCAACTGAAGGTCGGCGGCGACCCTGATACGGACATTCAGCGTATCAAGGCGGTGTCCGCGGTGCTGAAGTCGGGTGACCGGCTCGTCGCGGACGCGAACACCGGCTGGCTTCAGCACGAAGCGGTTCGTGTCGTGCGCGCGGTGCGCGATATCGATGTCTATATCGAACAACCGTGTCTCACATACGAAGAATGTCTTGCGCTTCGCAGGGCTACAGATCATCCATTTGTTCTTGATGAGGTTATTGACGGAATCGATGTGTTGATGCGCGGTCACGCGGACGGCGCGATGGATGTAGTGAACCTCAAGATCAGCAAACTCGGCGGTCTCACGCGGACCAAGCAACTTCGTGACCTGTGCGTGTCGCTCGGCATCGGCATGACGCTCGAAGACAGTTGGGGCGGCGACATCGTCACGGCCGCGATCGCGCACCTCGCGCACAGCACACCGACCGAATACCTGTTTAGCTCAACGGACTTCAACAGCTACGTAACGCGCGCAATCGCGGACGGCGCGCCACAGCGTAGGAACGGTCGGCTTGCGGCTCCCCTCATGCCGGGGCTGGGGATCGTGCCGAAGCTGAACGAGTTCGGCATGCCGGCTGTCGATGTGCGCTAAGTTCATCGGATGTTGTGCGCCGGGTCCACTTTCTGGAACGACCGCAGCGCAGCCAATCCCGACCCGACCGCCATACTCATCGTGACCACCGCGGTTCCACCCAGAAGCAGCGGGTGGAGTCGCACGCCCGTGCCCATCGCGGTCGCCCCCTCCGCCAGCGCGAACGTGAACGGTGTCGCTAGTGCAATGCCGAACAACCCCACCCAAAACGACTGCACCAGCACCGACATCTTCAGCCGCCATTTGGGAATGCCCATCGCGCGGAGCGTGGCAAACTCGCGCTGGCTCGCGGCGGTCGCGGCGAATAGCGTTTGACTCGTAACGACAGCACCGACGAGCAACCCGAGCAACGCGGTGAACCCGATTGCGATGCCCGCTTTCGTGGTCGTTAACCAGTGCATCCGCGAGCGAGCGGAGAACTCGTCCGACGTGAACGCGCTCAGTTGCGCGTAGCCGTTCATGCGCCGGGCGACTGCGGGCGCGTCCGCCGGGTCCTTGCACTTTGCCACGAGGTACGTCACTTCATCGTGTTGGTAGTGGAGCAGCACACGCGCGGTTTCGAGCGAGCAGAACAGGTATGGCCCGCCGAGCGCACGACAGCCCTTCACTAACCCCACTATTCGCACGCGAACGCCTAGAATTTCGGCCGTGTCGCCGATGCCGCGGACCCCGAGTCGGCCCCGTTCGGACTCGTCCACCGCGACCGTCAGCGGCTGCGCGAGGCGTGCGAGCAGATCGCGGTCGTTGCGAACCACTTCCATCGCGGCGAGCGAGTGCGGGTCGAGTCGCGTCCCGACGACGGTGCAGACTTCCGTCGTGGTGTTCGCGGGCGCTTCGCCTTTGCGCGTCCACGATGCGAACCCGATGATCGCGCCTTCGGCGCGTTCGACCTCCGGTTGCGCCGCGAGCCGGGACACCCACCTATCGGGAATGGGTCGGCCGAAATCAACGCTGCGCACGGCCGGGTACCCCACCCACACGTCGGCCGGCGCGCGGTCCACCGGCATCGAGAGCATCGAGAGTAAACCGAGCACGAGACCGGACTGCACCGCGACCAGCACGGCGCTGAACGCGACCGCGAGGATGGCCGGCAGGAACCGCTGCCGCTCGTACCAGATGGTGGAAAGGGAGTAACTCACTTCGGCTTCGCGGGTGGGGGCGATTCGAACGCCTTCAGCACCTTGCCGAAGTCGAGTTTCTTTGCGACCTCATCGAGTTCCAACCCGGCGCCACGCTGCTCGATCATCAGAATCGTATCGTCGGCCAGAACCACGACGAGCAGGCGGTTTACCTCGTCGAGTTTCTCCGCCTTCATGCGATCCCACAGGTACGCGGTCTTCTTGTTCACATCAACTTTCTCGACCTTCTCCTTCTTCATCGCCTCAGCGGAATACTTCTCCTTGAACTTCGGGTCGCGGGCGAGCGTGATTGTCAGCACCTCGAACCGCCCGCCCATCCATTCGTATTCCACGCTCTGGCTGTAGGTCGTGGGCTTCTCGCCTTTCTCCACTTTCGGCGCCTCGACCTTGCGGCCGAAGTTACCGAGCGAAGGGAACAGCGTGTCCCAACCGCCGGGGTCCGCAGTGACGAGTAACACGAGAAGCGGGAGCATCGGCGTTCCTCCGCGATTTTGGAGTAGGTGCCGCTTGCCGAGCGGCACGGCGATAACCTCCGTTGGACCGATACGAACCTTCTCACGGCGCAGCGACGCGCGAAAAAGGGTGCCGCTCGGCAAGTGGCACCCACTTACACCCAGAACTTCATCTTCGCCTTCAATTCGGGCGGTAGCTTGTTGTCGAGCAATTTCCGCACCTCGTTCGGATGATACCGCGTGCTGAAGTGCGCCGCGACGATCAACTCGTTCTTGAATCGCGGCGCGCGTTCGATGAAGTCGTCCAGGTGCATGTGACCGAACTTGTGAATCTTGTCGCGCCGGTGCGCGGCGCGCACGAAGCTCATTTCGGTAATGAGGATCTTCGTCTCGAAGCACGCCGGGCACGCGTCCAGGCCCGCCGGCGACGTGTCCCCGGTGTACGCAACCAAAGGGATGCGCACCTCGCGCGTGATTGCAGTGCCGCTCAGTTTCAGATCGCGGATCTTGTCGCCCGGCAAGCCGACATATTCCTCCTTTAACTTGTTGCGCCGCTCCCACACCACGAACCCGCGACTCGGGATCGTGTGGACCGTGTCGAACACCGTGACGACGTGTTCGCGGCTCAGTTCGATCTCGTCGCCGGCGGTCAGTGGCTTGATGTGCGCGAGTTGTCGGCCGCGGTCGAGCCGGTGCATGATCTGCATCAACTTCTTCACATCTTCGAGCGATTCGGCCGGGACGTACACTGTGGGCGGTTCCATCTTCATCATGCGCCGGCGCGCGACGTACACCGGCAATGCCGCGATGTGGTCGAGGTGCGTGTGCGAAACGAACCACGTCGGGGTGCCCATGAAGTCCCACGGCTGCGCGCCGAGATCGAAACCGATCTTCAGTTCGGGAATCCGCCAGTAGCTCTGCACTGCGGCGCGCGACCACCCCTCGACGGTCAACCCGCCGTGGAGGTGCGTGTGATATGGGGCGTTGTCTACCGGCCGGTCAGCGGTCATGTCGCGTCCTTCGGGGAACTCATGCGAATCGGTCCGTTCATCTTAACGACACGCGCACGCATGTGCGGTTCGAGCAATGCCGATAGTTGGTGTGTGAGCCGGGCACGGGAAGTCAACACGCGTAAGCCAAACCGCGACGGGCGAAATTGGGCAATCTGGACGGTGCGCGCCGACGGTGCGGGTCGCGGGAACAACCGGACATCTGACCCACCCCCGTGTGCGGTGCAAGTCATGCCGGGCGAGTCGTTAATCTGACGTGGACGACTGCGATTGACCGGGGCGCGCGAACTCGGCATAACCCCAAAACGGGTCGGAATAGCGAGAGGATCAGATGCGCCACAATAAAATTCGACGCCTGGGAATGTTCGTGTTCGTCGCGTGCGCGGGACTCGGTTCCGGCTGCGCGAGCATGAACAACACGGAAAAGGGCGCGGTCGGTGGTGCCGTGGTCGGCACCGCGCTGGGTACCGCCGTGGGTGCCGCGACCGGCCGCCCGGGTGCGGGGGCCGTGATCGGCGGGTTGGCGGGAACTGCGGGCGGCGCTCTCCTCGGCAACGGTGTGGACAAGGAAGAGAAGCGCGACCGCGACATTGCACAGGCCGCGGCGCTCGCGGACGCCCAGGCGCAGCAACAGCGACTGGGCGTGTTCGACGTAATCCGGCTCGCACAAGAAGGGCAAGACGACACGGTCATCATCAACCAGATTCGCAGGACCGGCAGCACCTTCGACCTCACCACGTCGGACCTGAGTGAATTGAAGCGAGCGGGTGTGTCGGCGCGGGTGATAGCGGAGATGCAGACGGCTCGCCCAGTGGTCCGGCCGGCGCGCGTGGTGGTCCGCGAACCGGCACCGATCGTTTACGATTCGGGACCGGTTTACGTGCGCCCGACGCCGGTTATCGTGGTCGGTCCGCGGCCCTACTACCACCACCCGCACCCCTACCACCACGGCCGCCACTGGTAGGAATTCTTTCTGTTCACTCCTTGCCGAACAGGGGCCTCGGCCCCTGTTTGTCGTTGTGGCGAGCGTAAATTGATACTTCTCTCACGCCCTGCCAAACCCGATTGCCAACCGGAGATGCCGCCACCGCGATGCTGCGCGTTTCCTTCTTGGTTTGCGCCTTCTGGAGCGCTTTCAGAAAATTCGTAGCGGAGCCGCGACCGTCAGGGAGCGTGTGATCG
>CAMDQN010000070.1 GCA_945905925.1 Singulisphaera sp. GP187 | reverse complement strand
CCCCCTTCTCTTCAAACGAACCCCTTCTCTTCAAACGAACCCCTTCTCTTAATCCGAGGCCTTCGGGATGAACGGCGTCACGTCCATCTCCTCTTCCTCTTCGGTGCCGGGGGCCGGCAGCGGAGCGTCGGTGATGATCGCGCCGACCGTCGCGTTCGGGTCGTTTTCCACGGTCGCCATCTGCGGGAACTCCTTTCCGTCCACGGTCAACACGATGCGGTAGCCCCCAGCCTTCGGCGGTGCCCACTGCAATCGGTGGAAGCCGGCCGTTGTGGGCGGGCCTTTGAAGTCGCGCACCGACTTGCCGTTCACGTCGAGTATCTTCAAGGACACGTCTTTCGCGGGCTTCGTGAGCAGGTACTCGATGCTCCCGCCGGGCGCCGGGTTGGTGCCGTAGAACTTCCGCACGTCGCGCGAGTACGGGAAGCTCCCCGGCGCGAACTGCCACCGCGTCACCACCGCCGGCGCGAACAACGTGACCGGTCCCGCGAGCACTTCGGGCTTCATCTGCCGCAGGCTCGCCACGTCCAAGACCCACACACTGCGCCCGTGCGTGGCAATCACGATCTCACTCGCGGTCGTCGGCTGCGCGACCTCATGCACCGCGACCGTGGGTAAGTTGTTGCTTAACTTCGCCCATGTCTCGCCGCGGTTGATCGACACCCAGATGCCGAACTCCGTGCCGCAGTACAAAATCTCCGACGTAGTGATGTCCTCACGGAGCGTGCGCGTCGAGCCGAACGCCGGCAGGTTATTCGCGATGCTCTTCCACGTCTGACCGAAATCCTCAGTCACGAACAGGTACGGCTTGTCGTCGTCGGAACGGTGCCCGTCGAGGCACACGTAACAGCGTCCTTCCTTTGTGCGACTCGGCTCGATGGTGCTCACCCAGCGTGGGCCTGGCGCGCCGGCTTTCTTGAGATTGTCGATCACGTTCGACCAGTTCGTGCCGCCGTCTTTCGTGACCCAGAGGTTGCCATCGTCGGTGCCGGCCCACAGCACGTCGGCGCTCTTCGGGCTTTCGGCGATCGCGGTCATCGAGCCTTGTTTGGTTCGCGTCAGTTCCGGGCTGATCGCTTTCAGGTTGTCGCCGCGCGCCACCGAGCGGAACACGTACTGCGCTCCGCAATAGAAGATGTGCGAATTATGATTCGAGAGGATGAACGGCGTGTTCCAGTTGAATCGCAGCTCCTCGTCGGGTTTCACCCGGCGCGGGCCGATGCCAGCGCTCTCGCCAGTCTTCAGGTTCAGCCGGCCCATGCCCCCGTTCTGACTTTCGGCGTAAATCCAATCGGGGTTGTTCGGATCGACGCGACACACGAACCCGTCGCCGCCGCGGAGGAACTGCCAGTCTTCGTTCGCGGGTCCGGTGCCGCGCAGCGTGCGCGACGGACCGCCCCAACTGCCGTTGTCCTGCAACCCGCCGTAGACGCGGTACGGTTTCCGGTTGTCCACCGCGACGTGGTAGAACTGCCCCAGGGCCAGCACGTTTAGGTGATCCCAGGTGGCGCCGCGGTCGTAGGTCTTGTAGAACCCGCCGTCGCATCCGAGGAGCATGTGGCGGCCGTCCTTCGCGTCGATCCAGAGCGCGTGGTGGTCCGGGTGAACTGTGCCCGCTTGCGCGCTCACGAACCGGTTCCCCGCGTCCGTGCTCTTCCACAAGACAGTGTCGCCGAGAACGTAAATTGACTTATCGTCGGTCGGATCGACGCGAACATTCGAGAAGTAAAACGGTCGCGGGTTCACGCTGTTGACGCGGGCCCAGGTGTCGCCGTTGTCCTTCGACATGTACACGCCGCCGGTCTGGTAGCCGTCCTTGCCCTGGTTGGCCTGGATGTTCTGCTGCTGCCCGCCGACGACCGGGTTCATCAGGAACGGTCGCCCCGGGCTGCTCGGCCCCTGCTTGCCGCCCTGGAACCGCACCTCTGCCATCGCGAGCGGCAATGTCGCCTCGAATGCTTTCTTGTCGCCGTCCTTGAAACTGACCTTCACCTTCTCGCCGTCCTTGCGCGGGTTCTCCAGTTTCGGCGACACTCGCAACTCCGTTCGGAACTCGCGGTAGTTCGCGGTGCCCTTGCCTTCGACCGCGACGACGGTCATCCCGGCTTTCACGCCGGCTTTCTCGGCGGCCCCGCCTTTGGGCACCTCAGCGACTTTCACCGGGTCTTCAAAGCTGGTGATGGTGAACACGATTCCGCCCGGCGAAAGGCTCGTCTGCCCCTTGCCCTTCGGTTCCGTCGCAGCCGGGCGCGGCGCGAGTTTCAGTTCGAGCGTGAGCGTTTCTTTCTTGTCCTTCTCCTTGCCGCGAACGACGGTGAGCTTCACCACGTCGTCGGGCTTCTTCGTCACCATGAAGTCGAGCAGCTCGTCGTAACTGGTGATCTTCTTGCCGTCTGCGGCGGTGATTAGGTCGCCGGCCTTCAGCCCGGCTTTCGCGGCGGGACCGTCCTCGACGGTGGCTGTGATCTTCGCGCCGTCCTTTTCGCCCTCACCGGACACGCCGAGCATCACCGTGAGCGCCGGCCGACCCTTGCCAATATCCTCGGTGTCGATGATCGCGTACACCAATCCCTTTGTTTTGCGCGAATAGTCGAGACCGATGCGACCGGTCTTCACGGTGGGTAGTCCGGTCGCGCCCTTCTCGCCGGTCAACTTCTTCCAGTTCTTGCCACCGTCGGCGGTCTTGAAGAGCCCGCCGCCCGGTCCGTGCGCGGTGATTGGTCCGTACTGGTCCGGCCCGGGCCACGGACCGGCGCCGAAGAACCCGTCGAACTCGTCGCGCTTCCGTTCCCACAACCCCGCGAGTAGCACATTCGGTTCGGTCGGGTCCATGCGCAACTCGATTGCGCCGGTGTTGTTGTCCATGTAGAGCGACTTCGTCCAGGTTTGGCCGCCGTCGACGGTCTTGAAGACACCGCGTTCCTCGTTCGGTCCCCACACGCGGCCCATCGCCGCGACGTACACCGTGTTCGGGTCGCGCGGGTGAATCACGATCTTCCCGATGCTGAACGACTTCTTGAGGCCGACGTTCTTCCAGTTCTTGCCGCCGTCGGTGGACTTGTAAACGCCGTCGCCATAGGACGCGGAGTTTCGCGGGTTGCTCTCGCCGGTGCCGACGTAAACGACGTTCGGGTCGCTCGGCGCAACCGCGACATCACCGATAGAAACGGTCGCTTCCTTCTCGAATACGAAGCTGAACGTGGTGCCGTTGTTGGTGGTCTTGAGCAACCCGCCGCTGGCGGTGGCGACGTAGTAGGTGGTGGGGTCGCTCTCGACGACCGCGAGCGCGGTGACTCGCCCGCCCATATTCGCTGGCCCGATGCCGCGCCAGCTCATCTTGGCGAGTGCGGCTTCCGGGATCGTGTTCGGCGCGGGCGGGAACTCTGGACCTTTGCGCAGTTCGTCGAGCTTCTTCTTGAGGTCTTCGATCTGCTTGAGGGTGTCCGCGATTTCCTTCTTGAGTTTGTCGTCTTCTTCGTCGGACCGGGCAACGCCGGGGAACACGAAGATGAGCGCGGCGAGGAGACCGAACGCAATGCGGCGCCCGGTAAAGTGGGTGGGTTTCACGGTGCGGCTCTCGTGGATGATTCGGCGGCAGAGCTTACCTAAAGCGCCGATTTTACGCTCTCGCGAAGGTTACCGCCAGTTGTAGAAGGTGTGAGTTCGCGTGAAACG
Organism: Singulisphaera sp. GP187; assembly: GCA_945905925.1. Taxonomy (GTDB): domain Bacteria; phylum Planctomycetota; class Planctomycetia; order Gemmatales; family Gemmataceae; genus Gemmata. The sequence continues at coordinate 30,856 of CAMDQN010000070.1, read as the reverse complement.
CGGGGATTTGTGCCGGGAACGCGGACCGTGGCGATTGGCTGGACGAGCGACCCGTGGCGCGGGGGGGCGAGATCCTTGCGCCACGGGCACGCACCGTTTACCCCGCGAGATCGCGTCGGGGGGCTTCATCCACCGCTCCTCGAACCACTTGGCGTTGGCGAACAGTTCAGCGCGGACCGGTGGTGGGAACTGTTCGCCAGTTCGATTATCTCGCGCGCGAGTTTCTCGCAGGTCGGCGCGACCGTCGGGGTGGTCGGCTTGTCAATCGCGTCGGCCGACGTGGGATACCTCCTGCTTTGATCGTACCACGCGTGCCTGATCCGGTGCAACGCACTACAGTTTCGGGGCCGGCCAGCGGCGGAGGATGCCGCCCTCGTCGCCCGAGTACACCGCGTCGCTCGCGGGCGAAAACGCCACCGAACGCACCGGCTTGTCGTGCCCGGTGTATGCCGTGAGTTGCAACCCGTCCTCAGCGCGGTACACGCGCACCGTGCGGTCGGCGCCGCCGCTCGCGAGCAGTCGGCCGTCGGGCGAGAGCGCACAACACGACACTGTTCCATCATGGCCGCTCAACTTCTGGAACACGCCCGAACCCGGTTGCCGTAGCGCGAGGCCATCGCGCCCGACCACCGCCACACGCTTCGCCACGAACGCCAGCGCGCCGATCGGGCCCACTGCGGCTGGCAGCGTGCCTTTCGACTTGCCGGTCTTCAAGTCCCACTGCCGCACGGTGCCGTCGGCGCTCGCCGAGAGCAGCGAATCGGGGGCCACGAACGCCACCGCCGTGACCGCGCCGGTGTGCCCCTTGATGCACACCGCGGACACCGGCTGACCCGGTTCGCGGAGCCACAGCCACACCATCTTGTCGGCGCTCGCGGCGGCTACGCCCTGACCGTCAGGCGAGATCGCGACCCCGGCAATGTTGTCCGTCGGCCCTCGGAACCGCTTTCCCTCGGCCCCGGTACTCAAGTCCCACAATTGCACGCCCATGTCCGACGAACTGAGCCGAATCGCGCACGTCGCCGCCCACCGACTGCTCGGCGCGACCGCGAGGTGAACCACCGCGCCCACGTCGCCGTTGATCGTGCGCTGTTCCTTCAGCGTGCTCAGGTGCCACAACTTGAGCGCGCCGTCGCCGCCGGTAAGGAGGAATGCGCCGTCCAACGCCGCGGTCATCGCGCTGACGCCGCCGTCGTGCGCCTTCGCGAACACCGAGGACACCGTTGGCGAAGCCTTCGTGCCCGGTTTCGCCGGCGCGTGCTTCAGTACCACGTCGAGTGCCGCCACCAGTTCGTTCGGGGTCTGATAGCGGTCGTTCGGGTCGAGCGCCATCAACTTGCGGATGATCGAATCGACCGCGACCGGCACGTCGGACCGTTTCGACGCGGCCGATGGCGGTGGTTCGGTGAGCTGCTTGCGGAGCTTCGCGGCCAGCGTCTTACCGGGAAACGGCACCTCCCCCGTGAGACAGTAGTACATCGCCCCGCCCAGCGAGTAGAGGTCGCTTCGGGTGTCCGCGGCGCGCGGATCCTCGGCCTGCTCGGGCGAAACGTAGTCGGGCGTCCCGACGAACACGCCCGGTAGTGTTAAGTCGTCCGTTTCCGGGTCCACGTGATCGACATCGATCACCCGTGCAAGGCCCATGTCGAGGATCTTCACCTTGGGCAGCCGCCCGGTGCGCGCCTCGGACGACACAAGGGGCGACGGGCTAACCATCAGGTTCGACGGCTTGATGTCGCGGTGGACGACGTGAGCTTCGTGGGTGTGCTGAAGCCCCTCGGCCACCTGACGTGCGTAGTACACGACATCGACCACCGGGAGCGGCCCGGTCTGGCGCACGAGGCGCAGCAGGTCGATGCCCGGAACGTACTCCATCGCGACGAACGGAATCGGGCCGTCGAATTCGGACTGGAAGACGGTGACGATGCACGGGTCGCTGAGCCGGCCGGACGCGCGGACCTCACGCTTGAACCGGGCGCGCGTGCCGGGCTGGTCGAGCTTGCTGGGCGTGATGACCTTCAGCGCGACGAGCCGGTTCACCACTGGCTGTTTGGCCTTGTAGATGACGCCCATGCCGCCGCGGTTGATCTCCTCGATGATCTCGTACCCCGCGATGATGCGGCCCGGGCCGATGATCGCTGCCGCCTCGCGGCGCCGGCGCTCGGCGCTCGCGACGGCTTCCGGGTTGGTCACGTGCGTGGCCTCGGGCGAGGTTCGGCTCGGCTCGACCGCGGGTTGGCGGAGCGTGCAAGAGGGACAAATGAGGCGCACGTCGGCCGGCACCGGCCCGTCGAGTTGGTGATCCCAGACGTGACCACAGGGACATGTGAGGCGGCGCGTCGGCATTCGCGGTTCCGGGAGGCGAACGTTCAGTCAGTCTATTCTATCGCATCACCGCGATGTATCGCCGCGCGGATTACCAGACCAGTTGCGACTTCCACAAGTTACAATCCTCAAGAATGGTCGCTGGGGAGGAAACCGGTCATGGCGGTGCGCGTCGTGTGTCGGGCGTGCGGGAAGCGGCTGAAGTTGCCCGAGGGGGGAACTCAGCGTCGGTCGGCGAAGTGCCCGAAGTGCCTGGCGACGGTCGATCTGACCGCCGCGCTGGAGGCGTCGGTGTACCTCCCGGCCATTTCCGCACCGCGGGCGGAAACCGAGCGCAACGCGGAGAAATCGCCCGCGAAGCGCCCGCCATCGGCGTCGGTGCCGCCGCCGATGCCTCCCAAAGCGTCAGCCAAAACAACGGTCAAGACTTCGCTTCCGCCCTCGCCCGTTTCGACCAAAGCAACGCCGCCGCCCAAAGCATCAGGGGGCTTACGCCCCCCGCTCGCCAAGACGGAGTTGCTGTCGCTCGACGACGAGACGCCGCTTTCGCTCGACGACGATCCGCCCCCGGACGGCGGGCACCCGGCGGAGACGGTCCCGTTCCGCGTGCCTGTGCGCGTCCTCGCGGACTCGGCGCGCCAGTACGTCGGTCCGTGTTTCGCGGTGTTCGTCCCGCACGGCGCGTTCCTCGAAGTCGAACCACTCAAGCCATTCCTTTACATCCCGGTCGGGTGCCGCTCCGACGCTCCCGCGGCCGGCGAAATGACCGTCACGCTGCCGGACAAACGCGCGGTCACGCTCCGCGTCGAGGCGCGGTATGCACGCCCGCTCGCTCGCGACGCGATCTTGTTCCTGGCGGGCAAACACCCGGTCCCGGTCGCGGCCGACTATCGCCGGAAGTGGTGGCTCCTGTGGCTCGCGCTGATCTTTGCGCTCGGGCTGGCCAGCGGGCCGCTCGTCCTCTCGCAGACCGCGAACGTGGGACTCGAGTTCGGCCTCATGGTCGGCGCGGCGTTCGCGCTTGTGGGTTTAGTCGCGAACACGTCCGTGGTTCTCTTCTCGCGCCGCTCGGTGCCCGCACAGGTCGCGGTGATGGCCCTGCTGTGCGTCTTGGTGACGGGCGTGTTCTTCTTCGGCGCGACCGCGTACCTCGCCGGGCGGAAGCAGGCCATCGAGCAGGTTCAGACTCCGATCGTCGAGCCGCCCGGTCCGCCGAATCCGAACCCGAATCCGCCCGATCCGCCACCGGATCCCGGCCCGCGGCGCCCGGACACGCACGTCGATAAAGCCTACGCGAACGGTGCCAGCGCGCTCGACGAAGGCCCAGCCGAAGTGACCGCGCTGAACATCGCCCCGGACGGCAACCACTTCGCCATCGGGTACGCCGACGGCAGCACTCGCGTCGGGGCGCTCGACCAGCCAGCGTACGAGACGATGTCGCCCGGACCGAAGGTCGATGGCCCCGTAACGCGCCTCCAGTTCGACTCCAGCAGTCAATTCCTGTTCGCCACGTCCTCGACCGGCGTGGTCGCGGTGCCGCGGAATGGGTCGCCGGCGGCACCCGCGAAGATCAACGGTGCGTTCGTCGCGGTGGCGCCGGACCTGGCGAACGACCGCGTTAGGTTCGCTGCGGTCCGCGGGAACGCGCTGGCGCACCGGTTCCTCTCGACGACGTTCGTGCTGACCCCGCCGAAGGCGAAAGGATTCGCGACCACCGTCCCGAAGGACGAGGTCACGCCCGCTGGCATCACGACCGACCCGACCAAACCCACTGGCCCGACGTTCCTCGCGTGGACTCCGGCCGACCGGTTGTTCGCCGGCGCGCCCGACGGTTCGATCACGATCTGGTCGCTTCCGATGAAGGCGGAAACGGTGAACCGCGACCACAAGGCACCCGTGAAGGCGTGGACCGCGTGTGTCGGGACCGGCGACTTCGCGACCGGCGACGACAAGGGAACCATCGCGCTCTGGCTGTACAGGGGCGGCAAGCCGACCGTCGAAGCGGTGTTCGCGGCGCCGGTGACCGGGCTGTCGTTCGCTCCATCGGGGGCGTGGCTCGCGGTAACAGACAACACCGGCTGGCTCGCAATCATCGAGGTGCCGACCGGGAAGGTGGTTCAGCGCAAGAAGTTGGCCGCACCCGTGAAGGCGCTGGCGTTCGGCCCCAACGAAGACACGATGACGCTCGGCGCCGGCAAAACGGTCGAGGTGTGGCGGTTGTCGGAACTAATGAAATGAGAAGAGACCTACCCCCGGCCCCCCTCCCTGAAGGGAGCCGGGGGTAGGTCTCTTCTCAACCCACAATCAGACGGCCGATCCAGAACAGCGTGCCCGCGAGCAGGATGCATGACGGCAGCGTGAGCAGCCACGCGGTGAAGATCTTGCTCACCGTCTTCCACTGGAGGCCGGACCGGTTCGCGACCATCGTGCCGGCCACACCGCTGTTGAGCACGTGCGTCGTACTCACTGGCAACCCGGTCACGGCGGCGATCAGAATCGTGCTGCCCGCGACCGCTTCTGCCGCAGCGCCTTGCCCGTAGGTCAGGTGCGTCTTGCCGATCTTCTCGGCCACGGTCTTCACGATCCGCTTGTAGCCGATCGTCGTGCCGATCCCGAGCGCCAGCGCGGTGCCGATCACCACCCACAGCGGCACGTACTCCACCGCCGGCAGGAACTTCTCCTTCCGCAGTTTCGTGAGCTTTTTGCGGAACTCCTCCGGCAGCTTGTCATCCGCCTCGGTTTTCTTCAGGTCGCGGCCGACGCCCGCGATCGCCTGCCGCACGTCCCACCGCTCTTCCTTGTTTGGTGGCAGTTCCTCGAAGCTCTTCTTGTCCTTCAATTCCCTTTCGATTACCTCCAGATGGTCGCCGAGTTTCGGCTTCTTCGGGTCGTCCGACTTCGGAATCTCGACGCCCGCCTTCGCGTACTCCTCGCGCAGTTCACCAACCGCGGCGAACACGACTGGGGCGTGTTCCGGCTTGTTCACGGTCAGCGCGTAGTGAAGCGGGAGGAAGCCGATGAGCACGAGCAATAAGAGGCCCATGCCTTTCTGCCCGTCGTTGGAGCCGTGCGCGAAACTCACGCTGCCGCACGTCGCGATCAGCGCGACGCGGATCGCGGTCGGCGGTTTGTCGTCACCTTCCGGCGGCGTGTAGAGACGCGGCGAGCGGAAGAACACTTTCATGAGCAACAACAGGAGCATCGACAGCACGAACCCGATCAGCGGTGAGCACAGCAGCGCCAGCCCCACCTTCTTGACCTCGACCCAGTTCACCCCATTCAACCCGGTTTCCTTCCACAGCCCGTTCGCGATGCCGACGCCGAGGATCGAACCGATCAGCGTGTGTGAACTCGACACCGGCAACCCGAAGTACCACGTGCTGAGGTTCCACGTCACACCCGCGAGCAACAGCGACATGACCATCACGAGCGCGGCGTTCGACTTTCCTTCGACGAGCAGATCAACGGGGAGCAGGTTCACGATGCCGAAGGCGACCGCCGTGCCGCCGAGGAGCACGCCGAGGAAGTTCAAGAAGCCAGAGTAGAGGACGGCGGGCGTGGCCGTAAGTGAGCGAGTGTAGATGACCGTGGTGACCGCGTTGGCAGTGTCGTGGAACCCGTTGATGAACTCGAACCCGAACGCGGTGATCAGGGCCAGCGCGAGCGCGATGAGTGGCCACATCGGGAGTGAGAACGCAACTTCCCAGAAGTTCATACACGGTCCCTTGAACGGTCGGGGAAATCGGCAAACACACAAAGTATTTCGCTATTCGAGGCACTTGGAACAAGGGTTTCCGGCTGTTCTTCACGCAATCTTCACAGGTGCGCGCCGACCCACTCGGGGAACCCTCGCCCGGTTCGGGACACGGCTTGCATTTTTTCCTCCTTCCAGTCACCGACGGCTGAGACTTGAACACCGCCTCGGCCTCAACTCCATTTCTGAGCGACTGATACGACGCCCCAAGAAGAACTCGATGGCCTTGTGGCGCTGCTGCTTGGGTTGCCGCTGCCGATCGTACTTCTCGCGTTCCTCGCGTCGGGCCGCAACAGGTAACGAACGCGAGCCTGAGAACGACAACGCGGGGCACCGATGCGAAGTCGGCGCTCCGCGAGAGTTTGCGCGGGTCATTTCGGAGGGGCGGGCACGGGTCACTCGCGCACCGTCACAGTTGAGCAGAGACGCACTACCACTTTGAAAGCAGTTACTTCTTCCCAGCGATGCACCACAGGTGCTTGTAAGTGCGGAGGAAAAGCTCACCGTCGGACGGCACGATGGACGCCCGCATGGTGGCGCCGTCGAGTTTGTTCGTCGCGACCTCGTCGTACTCCTTCGTGTTAGCCGCGAAGACGAGCGTTTCGCCGCGCTGCGACGTGAGGTACAACTTGCCGTCGGCTTGAACGATGCTGCTCCACGACCCGCCCGCGATGGGCTTGTCCCATACCTGTTTGCCAGTCTTGAGGTCGCTACAGATGATGCTCGGCTCGTTCACGACGAACGCGTGATCGCCGATGATGACGCCAGAACCGATGCGCTGCGGGTTCTTGGCCACGCGGAACAGCCGGTGCGTGTCGGTCACGTCGCCCGAGCCGCCGGTCTTCACGCCGATCGCGGCTCCACCGTACCCGGCCGCCGCGAACACATACTTCTCGCTCACGAGCGCGGAGGCGTAGGTCAACCGGTCCTGCCCGCCTTCCTTCTCCAACCCCTTACAGTTCCAGAGTACCTTGCCGGTTTCCGGCTCGTAGCTCTTCACTTGCGCCGGCCAACTCACCACCAACTCGGTGCGATCACCGGCCTTCGCGACCACTGGCGTGCTCCACGAACCGATGTAATCCGCCGCTTTCTGCTCGTCCGACTTCCACACTTCCTTGCCGGTCTTCTTGTCGAGCGCGATCAGGAACACGGCGGCGTGCGGCCCAAAGTTGTGGATGACCAGATCCTTGTAGATGATCGGCGACGCGGCGCTGCCCCAGATGTGATCGCACGCACCGAACTTCTTGTTCCAGAGTTCCTTGCCGGTGAAGTCGTAACAGTACATGCCGGCCGAACCGTGGAACACCACGACGCGCTCGCCGTCCGTGACCGGCGACGCGGCGCAGTACGTGTTCGTACCGTGAATCACTTCCTTGCCGTCGAACTCGACGGTCTTCTCCCACAGTTTTGAGCCGTCCTTGCGGGCGAGGCAGTACAGCGACCGCTTCTTGCCCTTGTCGGTGGCTTGCGTGAGGAAAATCTTGTCACTCCAGACGATCGGCGTGGAGTTGCCGACGTCTGGCAGCGCAATTTTCCACTTCACGTTCTCGGTCGCGGACCATTTCGCTGGCAGGTTCTTCTCGGTGGACACGCCTTGTCCGGTGGGACCGCGCCACGCGGGCCAGTTGTCGGCGCGCGCCGTTGTGGTCAGCGAGAACGCGATTGTCGCGAGGACACACGCGGCAGCGATGCGAACGAGTGACATTGAGGAACTCCGGGAGAGGAAGAGTGTGGGGCGGGAAGCGGCATTATCGCGCGCCGCCGTAGAATTGAGCAAGGAGGATCGCCATGCTACCGTTCCCGATCGATGCTGTTCCGCCGCTGAACGGTGTTCGCGTACTCGATGCGGCCCGCGTGTTGGCGGGGCCGTTCTGCGGGCAGTTGCTCGCGGACCTCGGCGCCGATGTGATCAAGCTCGAACGCCCGGGCGCCGGCGACGACACGCGCGGTTGGGGACCGCCCTACGTCCCGGGATTTAATGACCTTTCCGCGTACTTCCTTTCGTGCAATCGCGGGAAAAGATCGCTCACGCTCGACATCGGCAGTCCCGATGGATCGGACATCTTCCACCGACTATTGGCGAAGTGCGACGTGCTGATCGAGAACTTCCGCACCGACAGCGCGGAGAAGCTCGGCCTCGCGCCGGACGCGATGCTCTCGCGCCACCCGAAGTTAATCGCGTGTTCGATCTCGGGGTTCGGGCGCACCGGGCCGATGAAGGACGCGCCCGGCTACGACTTCGCCATTCAAGCGCTCAGCGGCTTGATGAACATCACCGGCCCGCCGGAGGGACCGCCGTACAAGGTGGGTGTGGCGCTCGCGGACATCCTCACGGGCCTCTACGCGTCGAACGCGATTCTCGCGGCACTCCACGCGCGGTCACGCACCGGTCACGGTTACGCGATCGATCTCGCGCTCACCGACTGCGCGCTCGCGGCCCAGGTGAACGTCGCGCAAGCGTATCTCACAAGCGGCAAGGTTCCGCAACGACAAGGAAACGCACACTTACAAATCGTGCCGTACCAGCTATTCGCGACGGCCGACGGTTGGCTCGTGCTGAACGTCGGCAACGACGGCCAGTGGCGCGCGTTCTGCACTGCGGCGGGCGCAACCGAACTCGGAACTGATGCGAGATTCGCGACCAACCGGCAGCGCGTTGAGTTTCGCGCCGAAGTGGTCCCAAAGGTGGAGGCTCTAATGAAGCAGTTCCCGACCGCGGAGTGGGAGAAGCGGCTCGCGGGCGCGAACGTGCCACACGCGGTGGTGCGCACTTACGCGGACGCATTCGCCGACGCGCAAACGCTCGCGCGAGGAATGAAGTTGACGGTGCGCGACCCGGCCGGCAACCCGGTCGATCTGATCGGCAACCCGGTTCACCTGCACGGCGCGCCCGGTGCCGAACCAACGATGCCGCCGCGCCTCGGCGAGCAGACTGCGAGTGTATTGGGCGAACTCTTGGGGTTAGACGCGGACGCGGTCAACGCGCTGAAGGCGAAGGGTGTGGTGTGAGCGCGACTCGCCCACTTTACGCGCCTTCCTTACAATCTCCGGCACGCTTCCCCTCTGAACCTCTTCCCGGGAGTTCCGCCGTGCCGACCAACGCGCCGCTCAACCGCAAACTTCGCATGGGCCTCATCGGGGGCGGGCAAGGTGCCTTCATCGGTCGCGTTCACGCCACCGCCGCGGTGCTCGATAACCGCGCGGCACTCGTCGCGGGTGCGCTGTCCAGCGATGCCGCGAAGGCGAAAGCGTCCGCGGCCGATTACGACATCCCCGCCGAACGCGCTTACGGTTCCTACAAGGAGATGGCCGAAGCCGAAGCCAAACGCACCGACAAGGTGGATTTCGTTTCCGTCGCGACGCCGAATCACACGCACTTCGAGATCGCGAAGACGTTCGCGGAAGCCGGCTACAACGTGATCTGCGACAAGCCGCTCACGTTCGACCTCGCTCAAGCTGAAGAGTTGCTCAAGGTGGTCGAGAAGTCGGGCGTGGTGTTCGCAGTCACGCACAACTACACCGGGTATCCGCTCGTGCGGCAGGCGCGCGAAATGGTCCTCAACGGCGACCTCGGCGAGATCAACGCGATCCGCTCCAACTACATCCAGGGCTGGCTCCGCACCCGACTCGAATCGAGCGACCAGAAGCAGGCGAAGTGGCGCACCGACCCGAAGCAAAGCGGCATCGCGGGGTGCTTCGGCGACATCGGCACGCACGCGTACAACCTCGGCCGCTACATCACCGGGCTGCTGCCGAAAGAGATTTCCTGCTCGCTGAAGGTGTTTGAATCCGGTCGCGCGCTCGATGATTACGGTGTGGCGCTGGTGCGGTTCGACAACGGCGCGCTCGCGACCGTGACCGCGTCGCAGATTTCGCACGGCCGCGAGAACGACCTGTTCATCGAAGTGGACGGCACAAAGGGTGCGATCGAGTGGCACCAGGAGGAACCGAACAAGCTGCTGGTGCGGAAGAACGGCGAGCCGCACAAGCTCTACACGCGCAACGGTGGGCCGTACTTGGGTGCCGCGCACGGAAGCAGTGTGCGTCTTCCGAGTGGCCACCCGGAAGCGTTCTTCGAGGCGTTCGCGAACGTCTACAACACCGCTTACGACGCGATCGTGAAGCGCGCCAACGGCGAGAAGTTCGAGACCGTGAACACGGTGTACCCGAACATCTACGACGGCGTGGAGGGTATGCTGTTCATCACGAAGTGCGTGGAGAGCAGCAAGGCGAATGGCGGGTGGATCCCGTTCCGCCACCCGAAGAGCCGGAAGTGAGTTCTGGTAGGTGCCGCTTGCCGAGCGGCACGGCTTCGCACTTCGTATCGCTGCTCGTACCTTCGTGTTGCTTCACCAACTCGAACGCAGCCCGCCTCGGCAAGGTGGGCTTACTGAAAAAGGCCGCGACACGAATCGCAGGAGCGCTCAGCGCGGTTCGAGCTTCTTGCGGTCGTGCGGCAGCACGTCCGCGTAAGCGGGAACACGGGCCCAGTCGTGGATCGGCATGACGGCCTCGGGGTGAGATGTGAGTGTACCACCGCTCGACCCACGGTATCAATGGCCGGGAAGGTTCGCGAACTCGCGTGCGAACCGCAGGGTGAACTTGTCCGCGCCTCGCTTCAACGCGTGATGCGAATCGAAGAAGTCTTCTTCGTCCAGCCACAGACGCGCGTCGATCACCGGCGTTCCGAACTCGCCCGCGACGCCCGCGATGTACTCGTCGAACCGCTTCAACCCCTCCGGGTCGTACCAACTGCGGAACGTCGGTCCCTCCGGCGCACGGAGCACCACGACGCGGATGCCGTGGTCCGCGGCTTCGCGGAGGGTGTCGCGAAACGCGAGGTCTGCGGCCGGGCGCACGGTCATGCGCCGCAGGTATTCGCCGTGCTCCTTGAAGGCCGCCGCGGTCCGCTTCGCGCGATCGGCCGGACTCATGTCGATTTCCGCGATCCGACCGCCGCGCGCGTCGTGGATCTGATACCCCGCGAGTGGGTCGGTGACACGCACGAGGTCGGGCGCGCGCCTCAACCGGTGGCGTAGGAAGTGGTAGTCGTAGCCGAACGGTTTGTCCGAGTATCGGCGCGCCAGCGGCATCTCGGAGACCGCGAAGTGCCCGACCACGAACCGGTTGTTTTCCTTCACGAAGAATGGTGGCATCACTTCGAGTACCACCACCGTGGGCCTGATCCCGTCGCGCAGGAACCGGTGCAGGATCACCCGATCCAACGTTGGCCCGGCACCCACGTGCGCCCCGTTCACCCAGTGGACGCCGTCGGGTTCGGTTAGTTGCTCAGGGCGGAATGCCCACACGGTGCGCGAACTCCCCAACACGATGCCGAGTGGCCGGTCAGGGTGTTCGGCTGCCGCTGTGCGAACGAGTTGCAACCGGGCGTGGTAATCGGTATCGGTGATTTCGGGAACGGCGGCTTCGACGCCCGCCCAGACCGTCAACAGCACCACCACGAACGCCGGCGGGAACAGCGCCAGCGCGAGCCTCGCACGCGAGCGGTGCCGGTTCGGTGCGAACGGAACCGGGTCGTGGGCGACCACGCGAAGCCGCGCCCGTCCGCCGGTACGCGATCCGAGCGGTTGCCGAAACAGCCTGGCCACCCGCGATATGGAGAGACGCATGCCGCAGGTATTGTCATTCCCGGTAGTCGCGTCAAGTGAGTTCTCGCCCGAAAGAACCCCTCCCCAACCCCTCCCCTAAGAAGGGAGGGGCTAAATGCTGAAGCCCCTCCCTTCTTAGGGGAGGGGTTGGGGAGGGGTTGGCGAAACCAGCTACCTTCACGAACTAAACGACCCTGAAACTCGGCTAGCGTCATTTCCGCCGCGCGCCTATTACCCCGCTTCCCCCAAAGCCTCCGCCGATTGATAGGAGGCTCTCAGTTCAGTGGAGCGGAGCATGATTCAGGCTCGGTTACTTCTCGTGGCGGCGTCTGTGTTCGCGATGACGGCCCCCGTGCTCGCACAACCCACGGTCGCATTTGATGACGCCGGGTTGCACGTGGTCAAGTTTGTGGACGCGAGCGAAGGCTGGGCGTGCGGCGACGACGGCGCTGTCTGGCACTCCATCGACGGCGGTAAAACGTGGGAGCGTCAGAAGACCGGCACGCGGGCCAGCCTCCGCGGGATTCACTTCGTCACGCCGTACACCGGGTGGGCGGTCGGCCGCATTGATACGCCCGCCGGGTCGGTCGGCGTGATGCTGAAGACCACCGACGGCGGCATCAAGTGGGCCGACATGGGCACCAACGTGATGCCCGGTCTGCACGCGATCAAGTTCTTCGACGAGAAGAACGGCTTCGCGTGCGGCGACGGCTCCGAAGCGTTCCCCACCGGCATGTTCACCACCACGGACGCCGGCGCGACGTGGGAGCCGGTGAAGGGGCCGCGAATGCCGTCGAACCGCGCCGCGGACATCATTCCCGGTCCCGGTGGGAGGAACACCCTTGTCGCGGGCGTGTGGGGCAAACTCGGAACTCTGACTCCCCCGTTGCCGGCGAAGGCTCCGGGCGGCTATTCGGACGCCGAATATCACGAGGCGGAACTCGACCCACTCGCGGGGCGCACGGTCCACGGTGTCGCGTGGAGCACCGCCCCGCTAGGTTTCGCGCCGTGCTTCGCCGCGTGCGACGGCGGCGCGGTGCTCACCAGCACCGATGGTGGGAAGAAGTGGGGCTTCGTGAACCTCGGACTTCCGGCCGCGGCGCTCGCGGCGTGCGATTTTAAGTGCGTCGCTTCGGTCGGGAATCATGTGTGGGTCGCGGGTCGCCCGGGCGGGTTCGTGCTGCATAGCAGCGACCTCGGCAAGACGTGGGAAGTGCAGAAGACCGAACTCACCGTGCCCGCGAACGGCATCCACTTCATCAGCGAAAAGGACGGCTGGATCGTCGGTGATCTCGGGTGCATCATCGGCACGAGCGACGGCGGCAAGACCTGGAAGGTGCAGAAGGCTGGCGGTCAGCGGGCCGCGGCGCTGTTCCTCCACGCGAGCAGCAAGAGTACGCCGCTCGATGTAGTGGCGCACCTCGGCGGCGCCGACGGCTACTTGTGTGCTTCGACCAGCCTGATGAACGCGGACCCGGCCACGGTCGATCCGAAGCGCGCGAGCGACGGCGAACGGTCGCGTTACGCGATGCGGTTGGCCGGCGGCGCCGCGGCGGAAAGCGCGTGGGCGTTCCCGGTCGCGGCGCACGCGGTCGGACTGCCGCCGCGCGAGTTGCTCGCAACGTGGGACCGCGCACACGGCAACAAGGCGAACGAACAACTGCTGCGCCAGGCGGTGCTCGCGATTCGCACGTGGCAGCCGGAAGTGATCGTGTGCGACCTCTACGCCGCTGACACCACACCGGCTGATGCGCTCGCGCTGAACGTCGCGAAGGAAGCGTTCAAACAAGCCGCCGACCCGAACGCATTCCCGGAACAGATCACCACGCTCGGCCTCAAACCGTGGGCCGCGAAGAAGCTCTACGCGCTCGCGCTCGACCCGAAGACCGCCGCGGTGAAGATGGATCAGAGCGTGTTCAACAACCGGCTCAACGATTCGCCAAAGGACTACTCCGAAGCCGCGACCCGCGTCCTCGCTGGCGATGGCGCCATCACCGACCGCCGCTGCTTCGTGCTGGTCGCGCACCGGCTGCAAGGCGCGGAAGGGCACGCCAACCTGATGGACGGCGCCGCGCTCGCACCGGGCGGAACGGCACGACGCACCATCGCGATGACCTACGACCCAGCCGCCGCGACCGAGAAGCAGAAGGCGGTGCAGGCGCGCCGGAACCTCGAATCGCTCGCCGGCATCAGCGACACCGAGTTCGGCGGCGTGGACAAACTGATGGGTTCACTCACCACCGACCTGAGGAAGATGCCCGACGACGTGGCGGCCCGCACCGCGTTCGCGGTCGGCACGCGATTGGCCCGCGAGGGCAAGTGGATCGAGGCGCGCGAGGTGTTCGGCATCCTCACCGTGAACTACCCCGGACACCCGCTATCGGTCGAAGCATTCCGCTGGATGACGCGCTACCACGCGAGCAGCGAAGCCCGTCGTCGCACCGAAATTCAGCAGAAGTTGCTGCTCAAGAACGTGACCTTCGACGCCAACAGCGGAAACAAGATCGCGCCCGCGAGCGGCACGACCACGGGCATCGGCGGCGCGTCGGTGACCGAGGATCATTACAAGTTCTACAGCCCGAACATGATTCTGAAGTGGCACCAGACGTGTCTCGATCTGGAACCGAAGTTGGCCGCGTTCGGTCCAGTCCACAGTCGCGACCCGGCTTCGTGGCTGTGCTTCCTCGCCGCGCGTCGGCAGGTCGGGCGCCACAACGACGCGGACACGTTCATCAACGACTATTTCAAGCACACGCCCGCCGCCGTGACCGCGAACCCCGGACTCGACCCGTGGCGCGACTGCCTCGCGGCGGAGATGTGGCTCGCGAACACCAGCGCCATTCCGATGGCGCCGAAGCCGCTCGCGTACTGCAAACTCACCGATAGCCGCCCGCTACTCGACGGTAAACTCGACGACGATTGTTGGAAGAGTGCGAAGGCACTGTCACTAAAGGTGACCGCTTCCGAAGAAGCGAAGACGTTCGGCGAGCAGTACAAGACCGAGAGCATGTTCACCTACGACGACCGCCACGTGTACATCGCGGTGAAATGCGAGTACCCGACCGGCAAGAAGGTCGAACCGGTCGCGAAGCGGCTCCGCGATGCCGACATGCGCGGTCACGATCGCGTGGACATCCTGCTCGACATGGACCGCGACTACCAGACGTACTACCGGTTCCAGATCGACCATCGCGGTTGTCTGGCGGAAGACTGTTGGGGCGATAAGGGCTGGAACCCAAAGTACCACGTCGCGTTCAACGCGACCGACACCGGCTGGACGGCGGAGATCGCGATTCCGCTTGTGGAATTGACCAGCGACAAGCCGGCTCACGGGAAGACGTGGGCGATGAACGTGTCGCGGTTCGTGCCGGGCGTGGGCGTGCAGTCGTGGAGTGGCCCGGCCGACAACGAGCCGCGCCCCGAGGGCATGGGGCTGTTGCAGTTCCGCGCGGATAGGTAGGTTTTGTAGGGGGTGCGAGCCGGCTTTGCGGCGTAGGCCCACCAGAACCGTCAACGTTCAGACGCGCAATATTCAGACGTGCGCCGACGTTCCACGTGGAACATTTTACAATTGCGTCCGTCAGAACGACATGCGAGCCAGCGCCGTTGGTCGTGGTGGGCCTTCGCCGCAAAGCCGGCTCGACCCACCCTACAAAACTACACCCCCAGCACCTTGCGCTTCTCGGCCACGAACGCCAAGTGGTTCGGGATGTGATTAATGGCCATCCCAATCACCTTCTCCAGCGTCTGCAAGCCGCGCTTGTTGTGGTTGCCGGTCAGTTGAAGTTGCTCCGGCGTCAGCCTGCGAATGATGCGGGCCATCTGCTTGCGGGTCGCGTCGATCACCGCCAACTCTTCCTCCACGTCGCGGTCATCGTACTTCAGCGCCTTCAAGAACAGGTTCTCGTCCGCGGCCAGGAGCAGCGGAACATCGCTCGCCATCGCGAGGATCCGCTTCATGCGCTCCACGAGGACCGGGTCGAAGTCGCTGATGTGGCACACCACTTCCAGCGTGCTCCACTTGCCCGCGACCGGGCGCGCGAGGAGTTGTTCGCGGGTCATGCCCGCGACCGCGGCCCGGAGTTGCGCCGCACCGGCGAGGTATTGGTCGGCCAGTTCTTGAGGTGACATGGGTGTTTCGTGCCTGGTATGTGGTTAGTTAGCCGCGGCTCGAAGAGGAACGCGACCTCCCAAATACTAAACACCAAACGCGAAACACCAAACACTATCTGCGGCGTTCCAACTTGGCCCGGAGATATGCAACCTGACGGAGACGCGCGTCGGTGGCGCCGTTCGGGTCGTATTCGAGCGCGCCGTAGTTCTTTCCGACGTACTTCAGCACCTCGAACGCCCGCGTGCGAAGGGTCGCGTCGCGTCGCTCCATCGCTTCGAGGAGTGCGGGAATCGCCACGGTGCCGCGCGCAACCAACTCCACCATCGAAGCCTTTAACGTGCGGTCGTCGGCTAACCCTTCCACGGCGCGGCGAACCTTCTCGATCTCCAGCACCGCGGCCATCGACCCGCCGACGGGCGCGCTCACCGGGGCCGGCGTGGTGGACGAGAACGGCGAAGGCGGCGCGGCCGGGAACGCTGTCGGGGGCGTCACCGTCGCGACCGGCGCGGGCGGTGGCGAAATCGCCTTCGCGGACGGCGTCACGACCGGCTTGCTCGCGGGCGGCGTGTAGCGCACGACCGGCACCGGCGCGGGTGTGGTCGTCGAAGATTCCGCTTTGCGCGCCGCGGCGCGGGCGTCGAAGTGGCGAGTGAACCCGTCTTCCTCGAAACTGTGGCCCAGGTACGCGTCAATCGCGACCTGATCGTTCACGAGTTCCATCGGCGTGCCGCGAGTTACCACTTTTCCTGCGGTGATGAGGTACACGCGGTCCGCGGTGCGGAACACCTCGCGCACGTTGTGGTCGGTGATCAGAATGCCGATGCCCGAATCGGCCAGTTCGCGGATGTTCCGCCGGATGTCTTCCGTCGTGATGGGATCAACCGCCGCGAACGGCTCGTCGAGCAGGATGAGCAACGGCTCGCACACCAAACAGCGCGCGATTTCGAGTCGGCGCTTTTCGCCGCCCGAACAGCGGCCCGCAGTGCTCTTTCGCACCGTGTCTAATTTGAAGCGCGCCAGTGCCTCGTTGGTGCGTTCCCACCGTTCAGAGCGGCTGAGTTTGCGGCCCAGTTTGCGGCTCCGCGGCAGCGCTTCGAGGATCGCGAGTAGGTTCCCTTCGACGGTGAGCTTGCGGAACACGCTCGGCTCTTGCGACAGGTAGCCCATTCCGCGGCGCGCGCGCTGGTACATGGGCAGCGCGGTCACGTCGTCGCCGTTGAACGTTACCTTGCCGTCGTTCGGTTGGATCTGCCCGGTGGTCATGCGGAAACTGGTCGTCTTCCCGGCCCCGTTGGGGCCGAGCAGACCGACGATCTCGCCCGCGTCCACCGAGAACGACACGCCGTCGACAACGGCCCGGTTGCCGTAATACTTGACCAGCCCCTCGACTTCCAACAGCGGCATGCGCGCACTCCCCCTGCCAATAGAGAAAGGGAAGTACCTGAAGTCTGGGAAATTCGCAAGCAGAAGTGGCGCGTCGTTGAGCGTTTCGCCCCGGAGGGCGAGCAAAGATCGCCCCTCGGGGCGAACGCTAAACCGCGCGTTGCCCCAAATCCGCGCATTCCGCGCGAACTCGCCCATCAGTGTTTGCCGATAGATCCAGGCCATTCTGTTTTCCGAGGTGTGCGCTCATGGATTTCGCGTTCTCCCGTCGCGGGCTGTTTCAAGGAACCGCGGCCGTCGGCGGTGTACTCGCCGCGAACGCGGTCGGCGCGGGGCCGGTCGCGAACGTACGCGCCGCGCGGCACCCCGGATGGGTGTTCGGCAAAATGACCGGAGCCGAGGCGCTCTGCGAAGCGCTGCTCGCGGAAAGCGTTGGGTGCGTGTACGGTATTCCCGGTGCGCAAGAGAACGAGTTGTGGGACACCTTCAAGGAGAAAGGTGTTCCGTACCTCCTGGTGACGCACGAGTTCAGCGCCGCGTGCATGGCCGACGGCTACGCCCGCAGCACCGGAAAGCCGGGCGTGCTGTGCGTCGTTCCCGGACCCGGTGTTACCAACTCACTCACGGGTTTAGGCGAAGCGCTGTTGGACTCGTCGCCGCTCGTCGCCATCGTTGGCGATGTCGCGAACGGCGAGAAGGCGAAGCCGTTTCAGGTTCACGCGCTCGATCAGGTCGCGCTGCTCAAACCAGTGTGCAAGTGCGTGTACCCGGTGCAAACAGTCGCGCAGATCGCCGCCGCCGTGCGGCAAGCGTTCGTCACAGCGATGCAAGGCGAACCGGGACCGGTCGCGGTCGTCATACCCTACAACCTGTTCATCGAGGCGCACGACTTCCGCACCGCCCCGCCCGCCGTTCCCGCCCCGCCGTTCGACGAAGCAGCCTTTGAGAAGGCGCTGCCGTTCCTCGCGGACAAGAAGCACCAGATCGGCATTTACGCTGGCGCGGGGTGCATGAGTTACGGTGCGGAACTGGCTGCTGTCGCGGAGCTGCTTCAGGCGCCCGTCGCGACCAGCGTTTCGGGGCGTGGCGTGATTAGCGACGCGCACCCGCTCGCAGTCGGTTGGGGTTTCGGCGCTCATGCGTCAGAAGTGGCGGAGAAGGCATTTGCACGCGACCCCAAGCACCCGCTCAAGTCGGGCGTTGATACGCTGCTCGCGATCGGCGTGAAGTTCAGCGAGGTTTCGACCGGCTACTACGGCAACCCGCAGCCGAAGCACGTGATTCACGTGGACGCGAACCACTGTAACCTCGGCCGCATTCTGAAAACCGACGTGTGCGTTCACGCGGACGCGGGCATCTTCCTGGGACGCCTGCTCGCGTGCGGCGACAAACTCCGGCGCGCCGAAGACAAACCACTCGTGAACCGCATTCGCGACCTGAAGGTCGATGCCGCGAAGGAACTCTGCACGGTTCACCCCTCGAAGTGCGGCGTCGATCCGCTCGCGACCGTCTCGGCGCTGCGCAAGGTGCTGCCGCCCGACGCACTGCTGTTCACGGACGTGAGCGTGACGGAACACCTCGCGGCGGAACACTTCCGCGTGTGCCACCCGCGCACGTACTTCAACCCGGTCGATAACCAGGCGATGGGCTGGAGCATCCCGGCCGCGCTCGGCGCGCAGAAAGTGCATTACGGCAAGACGGTCGCCACGCTCACCGGGGACGGCTGCTTACTGATGAGCGCAATGGAAATCACGACCGCGGCGCGCGAGCACCTGCCGGTGAAGTTCGTGATTCTCGACGATCAGGCGTACCACTACATGCAGATGTTGCAGAAGCCCGCGTACCTGCGGACCACGGCCACGATCCTGACGCGACTCGATTACAAGGCGCTCGCGCAAGCGTTCGGCGTGGCTTACGTGGAGATCACTTCGCAGGCGGAGTTGGAGCAGAAGTTGCACGGCGCGGTGTGCCACGCCGGGCCGGTGTTGGTTCGCGTCGCGACCGATTACGGTACGCGAAAAGTGCGGTGGGTCGAAGCGGTCCGCGCGCGATACACGAAGGAATTGTCCGCGGCACAGAAGGCCCGGTTCCTGGCCCGCATCGGCTCGCGCGCGATCCAGTTGGACAAGAAAAACGATTAGTTCTTGTCCGTGCGGGTGCGCAGTTTGTCCGTGATGTCGAACCGTAGCGGTGCGTTGCCCTCGAACGCGCCGCCGCGGAACACCCAATATTCTCCCGGCTTCGTGATGCCGAACGCCTCGGTCAAGTCGATCACGTCCACCACCGTCTCGCCTTTCTCGATGACCGCGGGCGCGGTCTTCCGCACGCCCGGCTTCTTCCGGTCTAGCACCTGCTTGCGAGTGAGGTCGATCACGTCGATGTCTTCGGCGGTGATGTTGGACTCGTTCCCGGTCCACGGCTCGCGGCCGAGCCGCGTGCGCGTGAACCTATATTTCACCGCCTCGCCCAGACCGGCGACCGACGGTGATACTTCGATCAGCCCGCGCCAGGCGTTATCGTGAGACGGCTGCACGCGAACATTGGGCGCCGCGGGCATCTTGTGAAAGTGCCACTGGTAGCCGAGCCGGGCGAAGGTGCCGTCCTTGCTCTTCGTCAGATAGACCATGTACTCGTCGCCGACCGCGGGGAGAATGACTTCCACGGTTGCCGGGTCGGAGGGCAGGCAGACGCCGCAGAATGTTTGCCACACGACCCGCAGGTCGGCTTTCGCGTCGCCCTTCAACACCGACAGCGGCTTCGCCACCACCGTCGGCGGCGCGCTTGCCAGGAAACCTGCTTTCGGCGCTGCGGGCACGTCCGTGATCTTCACGACGCCCGCGAAGTCCGCCGTCTCCACCGCCTTCGCGAGCAAAACCTCCGGTGGTGGTGCGGCCGACGAGCGCGCGACTCCGAGCGCGACGACCAACCCGACGAGAGCGAAGCGGACCGTCTTGCGAAACCGTCGTGTGGCACGCATCATGTTGCCCCAGAGGAACAATCAGAACGGAGTTCAGATTACCCACGCGCGGGGAAAAGCGAGAAACGAGAAGAAGCACGAAATCCGAAAGGAAGACAGGCACCATTGCTCCTGTCTTCCTTTCGGATTTCGTGCTTCGTATTTCGTGCTTCCTGTTGTTCGGGTGAACCGCAGGTTCACCCGAACAACAGGAGCACGTTCCACGGCGGGGTCTTGTCGAACTCGCAGCCGAGTTCGTAGTAGTCGTCGTTCTTGCGGCAACTGCGGACGATGACCGTGACGAACCCGATTGTGTCCGGCGCGTCGAGGGCGCGCACCTGAACGGTCGTTCCCGGGGGCACGGCGCTTTGGATCGCGAGTTTCAGCCCACCGGTCGAGCGGTCGATAACGTAGCCATCGCCGGTCCCGTTGCGGAAGGTCGTGGAAGCGAGCAGCACGCGAACCGGTTGGCCCTCGCGACGGACGGCCCCTCGGCGGTCGGCATAGGACTGCTCCGTTGGTGTCCAGCTCAGCGCCTTCTCGCCAGTCACGGCGTTCGTGTTGGTCGTCGCCAGTTTCGCCGGGTCGAGTTCACGCCGGCGCAAAACGGCACTGGCTGCCAGCAACACCAACACCAGCAGCGCGACACCCCCGCCGACCGTGAGCGGCAGATGCCCGCCCGCCCAGGTCCGAGCTGCGTCGAACATTTCAGCGAATAACATGGTCCCGCCCTTCACCCACCCGTGTCTCTTTCGCTACGCGACTCTAGCACGCGGTTGGTAGGTTGCAAAAAACAGCCACGAACCGCCCGGCCCGCAGATTCGGAACAGGCCCTCTGACACCCAACCACGCGACACAATTCTCGTTGTTCTCTCACGTTTTCACGATCCCGGCGCTGCCCGCGTTCTGACCAAAACTGCGCGCGAAGTAAGCGATCGCCACGGAAGGAGTGCTCGACCCAGATGCACCCAGTTCTCGGAAAGAGCGGCATTTCGAACATATTGATGCGAATCCGAGTATCTTTTCTCGGTGCGGCATTGCGGTTGCATTTGGCCGTTTGACAACCAACCCTCGCCCCAAACACAACCCGCGGATGTTGAGCGACTTCGCGAGACGAACACCTCGGCGCGTGTTGCGCGATCGTGCCTTGCCGTTGGGGAGTGGGTGGTTACGATGCCCCTGCGCGGGGGCTAGAGCACTTTCAGAAAATTCGTAGCGGACCATCAGGGAGCGTGCGAACGTTCGCTCCCTGATGGTCGCGGCTCGGACCAGACGCTACGTATTCACTGAAAGTGCTCTAATGGATAACTGGACGCATCCGGTTTTGGTCCGTGACTTTCGGTGGCGACAAGCCGCCGTACACGCCTTCCAGGGCAGGTGACGCCGTGCAACCATTATTCGATGCCATCTCACCTAACGCGGCCCGTTCCGATCAGGAAGTCGTCGAATTGACGCTTCTCCTGCCCCTGTGGCAGGCCATGGAACTGGAAGCCGCTGCCAGCCGGCGCGGCATGACCACCGGGCAGATGCTCCGGCGGGTCATCGGCGAGTTGCTCGCCTCGCAACCGACCACATCCGCTTCGTAGCAGTTGGAACCAGAAGAGGGATTGGCCGCAACAAAGCACAAGAAGCACAAAAGAAAACCAAGAGCAGACAGAGTTCAGTTGTCTTGAACTCACTCTGTTGTCTTGGTTTTCTTTTGTGCTTCTTGTGCTTTGTTGCGGCCAATCCCTCTTCTGGTTCCAACCATTCGATCAGGTTCGCGGAGTGCCGTCGCCGGCGCGGAAGTTCGCCAGCACGCGTTCGATGAACGGCAAACTCACCGACCGAAACTTGTCGAATGTGGCGCGGCTCACCGTGTACACTTCGACGCGGGTGATCGCACGCACGGTCGCGTTCCGCGGTTGATCCATGAGGAACGCAACCTCGCCGAAGTACCGACCCGATCCCATCTCGGTGAGTTTTTGCGTTGCCCCGTTGACGACACGCGACACGTCCACAATCCCGCGCCGGATCAGGTAGAACTTGCTCTCCGCATTGACCGCGTCGCCTTGTCGCACGATCGCCTGTCCGGGTTCGTACACTTCGACGCACCCCGGTTTTGCCGCCAAGTGATCCGGGCGCACCGGGTCGTTCGGGTGAACCCCCACCAACACGGAATCCGCGATCTTCTCCTGCTCTTCGGGCAGGATCGCGGCGAATGCCGGGCTTTGCCTCAGCCCTTCGCGGACGAACAGGCGCTCCGCGACGACCACGTTCGATTCGATCCTCCCGCGTTCCATATGAACGATGCGGTCGGCGAGGTTCATGATGCGCGAATCGTGCGTCACGATGAGACTGGTGGTGCCGTGTTCGGTGGCGATCTTCCTGAGCAGCGGCACCTGCCACTCCGCGAGTCGGCCGTTCTCACCGGCTTCTTCGGCCGGGCGCACGAGCTTCTGCAAATCCGTTTCGGAACGAACACGCGCGAGTTCCTGCACGAGTGTGACGACCGCGAGGCCAGAGTTCGCGTCGAGCGCGGCGGTGGGTTCGTCGGCGAGCACGAGCTTTGGCCGGTTGATGAGCGCGCGGGCGATGGCGACGCGCTGCCGCTGCCCACCAGACAGCTTCGCGGGCTTGTAGTCGAACCGCGACTTCTGCGACTTCGATTGAATGTCCTTCTCACCGAGGAGCAGGTACGTGAGGATGTCGCGTGCGGCTTCGTCGGGGTCGGCGGCGCTCTCTTTCAGGCGCTGCGCCATGCGGATGTTCTGCATCGCGGTGAGCGAGTCGAACAGGTTGTGTCGCTGGAAGATGAACCCGATGAGCCGCCGAACATTGACCAACTCCGGTTCTGGTACGCCGCGCAGCGTGCGGTAGTCCCCGCGGTTCGCGTCCCAGACTTCGATCTCGCCTTCTTGCAGCGTGCGCAGTCCGCCGATGAGCGTGAGGATTGTGGTTTTACCGGAGCCTGATGGCCCACTCATGATGACCATTTCACCGGGCATCACTTCGAGTGTGTTGTCGAAGAGCACTTGTGTTCGCGTGTCGCCGGTGCCGAAGTAGTGGTTCACCCCGCGGATGCGGAGCACCGGCTGACCGGGCGGCGGGAGGGGGGAAGAACCTCTCCCCCCAACCCCCTCCCCTAAGAAGGGAGGGGGAGCCGGATTTAGCCCCTCCCTTCTTAGGGGAGGGGTTGGGGAGGGGTTGTTTTGAGCATCAGAAGACATCGGCGGGATCCACCTTCTTCACCTTGTTCACCGCGAGCAGCCCGGAGCTAACGCACATCACGATCGTCAGCCCCAGGATCAGCCCAAAGCGCCCCGGCGTGAGTACCATCGGCAACCCGGTGATCTCCGTGAGCAGGAGATACGCGCCGTAAGTCACCAGCACTCCGGGGACGAAGCCGGCCGCCGCGAGGATCAGCGATTCTTGCAACACGATCCAACTCAGGTAACGGTTTGTGTAGCCGATGGCCTTGAGCGTCGCGTATTCGGGCAGGTGGTCGGCCACGTCGCTCGCGAGAATCTGATAGCAGATCACCACACCGACGACGAAGCCCAACAACACACCGGCCCCGAACGCGAACCCGATCGGCGTGTTCGTCCACCAGAAACTCTTCTCGCGCGACACCATCTCGTCGCGTGTGAGAACCAGCACGTCGCCTGCGGCGAACTTCGCTTCGAGCGCGGCCTTCACCACTTTCGGATCGGCGCCGGGGTCGAGTTTCACGAGTCCGATGTCACATTCCGCCATCGGTTCCGCGGGGTAGTACGGCTCGCGCACCCACTTCTCGAACGTGCGGTCGCTCACCACCACGCTGCCATCGGTGCCGAAGTCGAAACCCATCTCGAAACCGGCAACGAGCCGGATCTCTCGCCCCGCGAGTTCGGTGCGCGCGCCCGGTTCGAGTTTGCCGAACACCGATTCGCCTGGGTGGTTCACCTGGTCTGGGTGCGCGCGGCTCTTGCGATCGTAGAGCGCCGTGCCGGGCGTGTTTAACTCCTGCCAGTCCTTCGCGGTCACGCCGGGCAGGTCGAGCGCGTCGGCGTTCGGATCGACGGCGACGACGCGAATGCGGCGCGTGTTGGTGCGTGCCGCCGGGTCGTTCGCGGTGTGTCGAAGCGACGCGATGGAATACTCCGTATACACCGGCGTGACGCTCTTCACGCCGCTCACGCCTTCCACCTCCGCGATGCGCCGGCGCGACACGCCTTCGCGGAACAGCAGCGACACCTTGTTCGGGTTGATGAGTACGATGTCGCCCTTGAGTCGTTCGATGAGCACGGTGTTGCTGTCGAGCATCGCATTCATGATGCCGTATTGAACGCCCATGAGCACCACCGCGAACCCAATGCCGGACGCGAACAGCGCGAACCGCACCTTGTCGTGAGCAAGGTTCTTCCAGGCCAGCGGTACGGGTGGAGGTCGCATGTGAGGGATGAAGGATGAGGGATGAGGGATGAAGGAAAACACGAAGACCACATGGTCTTCCATTCATCCTTCATCCTCCCATCCTTCATCCCTTTCAAAAGAGGTCGGCCGGGTCCGCCGAGTGAACCTTCCGCACGGCCAACAGCCCGGACGCGAGGCACATGAAGCACGTCAGCGCGAGCACGCCTACAGCCGTTTCGAGCGTCATCGCGGTCGGGATACCGCCGAAGTTGCTCGCCACATGATACAGCCCCAGCGCCGCGACGAACCCCGGAACGTAGCCGAACACCGCGAGCAGCACGGCCTGCCACAGCACCACGCCCGTTAGGTACGGCGGGCGATACCCGAGCGCCTTCACGGTCGCGTACTCTGGCAGCATGTTGCGAATGTCCGCGGCCATCATCTGGTACACGAAGATCACACCGACCACGATTGCCAGAATAACCGCGACGAGCAGGAACTGACCGATCGACGTGAGCCGCAGCCAGTAGTTGCGTTCGTCCGCGTTGATCTCGGCGCGTGTGTACACCTTCACGTCGGGCGGCAGCGTGCGTCGCAAGTGTTGCTGCACCGCGACCGGGTTCACGCCTGGCTTCACTTGCACGAGTCCGAAATGAACCGCGTCGCGGGGACGCATCGCGTACTTGGCGTAGCTCTCTTCACTGGTGAGCAGCATCCCGTTCCAACTGAATCCGGTGCCGAGATCGAACCCGCCGACCACGCTCGCGCGCTGACCGTTCAGGCGAACCGCTTCGCCGCCGCGACCGTCGGGCGGGATCGCCTGCAACTTCGCGAGGTCGCCGAAATCCGGCTTCGAACGCCGGTCGAGCAGGAACGTGTCGAGTTGCTTCAGTCTCTTTCCCGCTTCGATCGCTTCCGCTTCCGAAGCGAACGCACCAGATTCTCCCACGACGAACGCCTTGTTCAACTTGTCCGGCGGGGCCGCGACGATGTTGATGCTCAACTGCCCGCCCGGTTCGGTGTCGCCGAACAGCGATTCCTGGCGCGGCGCCCGCCACCCGGCGACCCCGAACGAAACCGGAATCACGTCGTCCACGGCATCGACGCGAGCCTGCACGAGCCGCTGTCGCGGGAACTCGGGTGCGCGGCTCAGGTCGAGGTACTCGGACGACGTGATGAGCAGATCGAACTGGAGCTTGTCGTAGAGCATGGTCGCGGTGCGACCGACGCCGCCGAGCATGCCTAGTTCCATAAACACGAGGACGACGGCGAACGCGACCCCGGCCGCGGCGACGAATGTCCGCGCCCGCTTGTGAACCAGATTCGCCCACGCGAGCCGAAGGGGAGTCATGGTGTCTCATGTCCGAAGGCGAGCGGCGCGAGACTATCAGGGGACTTACGCCCCCGCTCGCCGAGACGACAGTGGCTACTTCGGCACGAACGCTACCGTCACCTGAAGTCCCACGAACCGGCCGGCGTCCGCGGCGCTCGCGTCGTCGAGGTGAACGATCACCTCCACCACGCGCCGGTCAACGTCTTCGCGCGGACCCATTGCGAACACCTGGTTCCGCGCGATCATTCGCGTGATGTCGGCTTCCGAGCGGACCACGCCTTTCAGCGGCTTCGGCAGCGCCGGGTTCGTGACTTCCGCCATCACCGGACCGCCGCGCACCCACGACGCGAGGCGTGCCACGTCGCTCTCATACACTTCGGCGATCGCTGTCATCTTGCCGAGGTCCGCGAGCTGAAGGATCGGCTCCATGCCGGTAGGCTGGCCGTCGCGCCCGGTCACTTTCAGCACGATGCCGGACACCGGCGCTTTGAGCATTGTCAGCGCGCGCAGTTGCTCCGCGAGCGCGACCTTCTCC
Organism: Singulisphaera sp. GP187; assembly: GCA_945905925.1. Classification (GTDB taxonomy): domain Bacteria; phylum Planctomycetota; class Planctomycetia; order Gemmatales; family Gemmataceae; genus Gemmata. Next base: position 4,473 of record CAMDQN010000070.1, on the reverse strand, counting down.
TCCGACGACTTGATCGGAACACGGGCGAGCGCCTCCTTCAACTCCGCTTCTGCCGCTTCGATTCGCGCTTGTGTCGCTTTCTCGGTCTCTTCGTAAGTGATTCTGGTCTTATCGCGCGTGGCCTGGGTCGCGGCGAGTTCCGCGTTGGCCTGCGCCTGAAGCAGTTCCACCCGCTCGATGTCCTCGGCCGCGGTCTTCACACTCTTCAACCGCTCGACTTGCTTCGTGGCGGTCTTCGCCTGAAGTTCAACGGCCTTGAGCTTCGCGTCGAGCGCAGCGAGGTCGCTGACCTTGTTGGCCTTCGCCTGATTGAGTTCGGCCTTCGCGGCCAGGATCTTCTTCTCACCGGCCAACTTGCCCGCGTCGCGGGCGGCCTTCGCTTCGTCGAGTTGCGTTTTCGCGATCTGAACTTCGAGTTGCCGGTCCTTGTAGCTCGCGAGTTCGGCGATTGGATCACCGGCCTTCAGTGACGAGCCTGGCGCGAGAGGATAGAGCTTCACGATGCGGTCCCCGGGCGGGCCGTACACGGGCACAACGCCGCCTTCGGGCTGGAGGCGCCCGAGCGCGGTGACGCGGTCGCGTGCCGTGGGACCGGTGGTCGCGCCTGGGTCGGGCTTGGCTTCGGGTTTGTTCGCGTGTCCAGCGATGAAGTATCCCGCGGCGCCGCCGGCCATGAGCGAGACAAGCGCGACGAGTACCGTGGTCAGCGTGCTACCACGACGAGGGCAGGCGCGTCCCGCGGTGTGCGGCATGTTACGCCCCGATCGGCTTGACGACTTCGCACGCGACGAGCGCCCACCACGCGATTTTGCAGCTGATGTGGATGGCCTGATCGACGTGCAGTGAGTACCACTTCTCGCACTTACCGTAGTCGGTGAACCAGTGGATCACAGTTTCCGCCATCGCGACGGCCGTGACCACATTCCAATCGAAGTTCATCCACCGGAAAATGACGCCGACCGCGGCCCCGTGCAGGAACGCGTGCGAGGTAAGCCAGTAGTACCACGGCACGCTCGCGGCGATTGGGTTGGTGGATTTCCGGCACTTGCACCCCGCCATCGAATCGTTCTGGAGCGAATAATCCATCAGCGCGTGCGCGGTGATTAAGAAAAACAGCAACGCGAACAACATAAGTTTCAGCCCCGTGGGGTGGCTAATTCTGCCAGGTTGCCCAATGTCTCAGGCGGAAGACGCGGCTGAAACCGGCTTGCGGATTATACGGCTAACCAGCACCGCCGCAACGAGCAGTCCCGCCGACAGGTAAAACGCCCCGTCCCACTGCTTGGTGGCGTCCTTGATGACGCTCGCCACCTGCGGCACGAAGAACGCGATGCCCCAGCCCGCGAATACCAGTCCGTAGTTCAGTCCCATGTTCTTCGGGCCGTAGTAGTCGGCAGTCATCGCCGGCAGGAGCGCGAGCGAGCCACCGTACTGCCACGCCATCACGCCAATAATCGCGAACAGCAGGAAGACGTTCTTCTCCGCGATCACCCACGGTGCGACGAGCAGGCAGAGGGCCGAAACCGCGCCGTTGATCGCGTAGGCATTTAACCGCCCGATGCGGTCCGAGTACCGTCCGGTGCCGACGCGCCCGGTTGCATTCACGACGCCGATGAAGGTGACGAGCAGCCACGCGTTCTCGGCGAAGAAGCCCGTTTTGCCCGCGGCGTCCGTGAGCAGCGACTTCGCGTTCGCGATGACGAGAAGGCCCGACTGCGCCGACCCGATGAACAGGAACACGAGCGCGTAGAACTGCCACGTGCGCAGCATCTGATTCGCGCTGAAGTCGATCTGAGGCGAGCGTGGGGCGTCAGTCCCCTGTTCTTTCTTTACGCTCGCCTCGGGAGCGGGCGCCACATACCCGGTCGGCGGGGGGTTGAGCAACCGCCCCGCGATCACCACCACGACTGCGAACAAGATACCCAGTCCCACGAAACTGCCGGTCAAGCCGTGGGTTCGGATGAGGTAGTCCGCGAGCGGGGAGATGTAAACGGCAGCGGCCCCGTACCCGGCGACAACCAAGCCGACGATCAGACCGCGCCGGCTGCTGTGGAACCACTTCACCGCAGCGGGCGTGGCCGCGGCGTAGCCCAGACCCATCCCGATTCCGCCGAACACGCCGAACCCGATCACCAGGCCCTCGTAGCTCTTCATCAAGCCCGCGATGATGCACCCGACTGCGAGGAACAACCCGCCGAGCGTGGCCCCGATTTTCGCCCCGTATCGGTCCTGCAGGCGACCGCCGGGGATCATGAACAGCGCGAACACGGCCCCACAGACGGAGTAGGCCCAGTTGCCTTGAGTGTTGCTGAGGTAAATCCAGCCCTCGTTCAGCCCGGTCATGGGCGTGCCGTAGAGGGACGCGTCTTGCGGTACGAGCGCGGCCTTCCAGACGCTCCAGCCGTAGAGGATGCCGAGACACAGGTTAACGGCTGTGCCCGCGGCGGTCACCGCCCACGCCCGCGCCGGAACCGCCGTCATTCGTTGAGCCTCCAAATGTAAAAGCCACACGATAAGCGTAGAAAAGAAAGCAGAATTAACCACAAAGTCACAGAGAACACAGAGGAGACGCCTCCGACAAAAGTCTGATTTGACACAAGTTGTTATTTGCAAACACTATACATCGATTATCTCTTGGCGCGACGGCCCCGGTGCGCTATGCTAACTCCATACCAGCACTGGGGTTCCGTCGCAGATGCGCCACTTCATCGATCCCCGACAAGGCGTCCTCTTTGACCCCTACGACGGACTCTTCTCGCCCCTCGCACGCCAGCGGCTCGAGGCGGGTTGGCCGGCGCTCTTTCGCGCCGTCGTCCTCGAACTCATGCCCGCGAAAAAACTCGGGCTCCATTACCACCCCACCCTCGGCCGGCCCACCAAAGAACTCCACGCGATGGCCGGGTTGCTCTTCCTCCAGGAGACCTTCGATTGGACCAACGCCGACGCCGTCGAGGCCTACCTGTTTCGCAGCGACGTGCAGTTCGCGCTCAACCTCCAGACCGGTGTCGATGAACTCTGCGAACGCACCCTCGAACGCTATCGCGAGCACTTCCTCGACAACGAGCTGGGCGCCCAGACGATGCACGCGGTCACCGGCCGACTCGTGGAGTTGCTGGAGTTGGACATCTCGCGTCAGCGGCTCGATTCGACGCACGTGTTCAGCGCCATGGCTTCGTTCGGCCGCACCCGACTGTTGGGCGTCACCGTCCAACGCTTCCTGGCGCAGGTAAAGCGGCACGCCCCGGAGTCGTACGCCGCGTTGCCCGAGGCGTTGCGGTCGCGGTATGCGGTGTCTGTCGGCAAGCTGTTCGCGGCGAAGAAGGCGGCGGCCGAGTCGAAGGCGAAGACGTTGCAGCAGGTGGCGGAGGACATGCGGGACTTGATCGAGCGGTTTGCGGAGGACGCCGATCTGTCATCGCGGCCGAGCTACCAAGCGTTGGTGCGGGTGTTCGGGGAGCACTGCGAGATCGTGGCGGACAAGGTGCAGGTGCGTCCGAAGTCGACGGGGTCGTCGCTGCAGAATCCGTCGGACCCGGACGCGACGTACGACGGGCACAAGGGCCAGGGCTACCAGATACAACTGGCGGAAACCTGCGGCGACGGCGAGGTCCAACTGCTCGTGGGAGCGTTGGTGCAGACGGCAGCGGAGCACGACGCGAATGCGTTGAAGCCGCTGTTGGAGCAGTTGGACCAGAACGGGCGACTGCCCGAGAGTGCCCTGGCGGACACGGCATACGGTTCGGACGAGAACGTCCAACTGGCGGCCAAGATGGGAGTCGAGTTGGTCAGTCCCGTGGCGGGCGCGAAGGGCGAGGAGTCCGAGTCCGCATTGGACACGCCGTCGGAGTTGGAGCCGCTGTCGGTCGACGATTTCGCGTTGGACGAGCGGTCGGGAATAGTGTCGGCGTGCCCGTCGGGGAAGATTCCACTGGCGGTGGTGTGCGACGCGAAAGCCGAGACGACGACGATCGAAATGAGTCCGGAGGACTGCCATAGCTGTCCGTTCTTCAAGGCGTGTCCAATGGAGAAGAAGGGGAGGAAATATGAGTTGCGTTACTCGCACAAGCAGCGTCGCCTGGAGGAACGCCGCCGCGAGCAGCAGACGGTCCCGTTCGAGGAACGCTACGCCACGCGGTCGGGGTTGGAGTCGACCAACGGGGGCTTGAAACGTCGGACAGGCCTGGGCCAATTGCGGGTTCGCGGCTTAAAAGCGGTCGCGCACGCGCTCTACCTGCGTGTGGCGGGTTGGAACCTACTCCAAGCGACGCGATCCAAGGCCTTACAGGCCAAAATCCAGGCGATCCTGGCCGCCCGGGGCCTGGTCGGCCGGGTTTTGGCCCGGATCGTCGTCTGGAAACCGCATTGGCAGATCGTCGGGTCGATTGCAACCGCGAATTCCCAAGCCATCCGCGTCTCGCCGAGTTGGTGAGGAAAATCCCTCAGCGGAGCTCGGCGAGTTTTGTCGGAGGCGTC
>CAMDQN010000069.1 GCA_945905925.1 Singulisphaera sp. GP187 | reverse complement strand
GCGAAGGTCTCTTGTGAAAGCTTGACCAGTCACAAACGTGGCCCGAAAAAGAAGCCTGACCAAAAGCCAGTCTACAGCAAGAAACACAAGCACTACTCAACCGCTCGCCTCATAAAAGAGGCGAAAGAGTCATGTTGAAAGGGCTGGTTGCAAGAACCCCTCCCCAACCCCTCCCCTAAGAAGGGAGGGGCTAAGAACTGGAGCCTGAAGCCCCTCCCTTCTTAGGGGAGGGGTTGGGGAGGGGTTTTTCGCGTCACCAAGATCGCGAAAAATCTCCCAAAGAATTTCGCAAAGCGCGCGAACCATTGCGTAGGGATGTGTGTCCGAGAGGTAGATGCACCGGGGGTTCGCTCCGGTGTATCGCATTGACCGACTGAAAAAGTGGGAAATCGGCTAGAGCCGGTTGCCAACTCGAACGGAACCGGTTAATGTTACCGATTCGAGCCGGGTGAACCTGGCTCGTGGTGTTTTTAAGTGTCCCCTGCTTCTTTCACCCTTACTGTCACCCGTTCGAGATGTCTTAATTCATCAACTGGCACGGCGCTCAACCGTGTCGCAACGTCCGCGGAGGTGTGCAATGGCCCTGAATAACCTGAAGACCCTGACGACGAAGACCACGACCGTGACCAGCGTGAAGCTGATCGCGTCGCCGGCCGATCGCCTTGGTCTGGGGTTCGAGGCTGGAGCCTATCACGCGGACACCCTGTCCCCCAATCCGGTAACCGAACAGGTCCGGTCACGGCAGGAACAGTCCGCACCGCCAATGCGAAAGCAGATGCGGGCAGGCGTTCCAGATGCTGTGCCCCCGGCCGGTCCGGTCGGATGTCTACCCCCTGGTCCCCGCTCCGTCGTCTCGTGGTCGTTTACAGCCAGTGCGAACTGGTCCGCGACAGCCACAGACAACAGCCGGAACTGCTTGTCCCCAGTGAGCGTCGTCAGAAGCCGGAACCGCCGCGACTGCCAATCGCCGGCCCGGATCTGCGACAAACAAAGCTTACTGCGATGCGCGGCTCCGGCGACGACGGCCGGGAAGTGAGGTGGCCCCTGGCTTAAACGCAAACCCGATTCGGCTTGACCACACGGGTCCGTCCGCGGACTCAGATGAACAACCGTAGTCAGTTGCGCGTTTGGCTATTGGCCACAACACAACCAGAAGTCTGAACTCTTTTACGCTGGTCCCGGATTGGTGCGAGTGAGACCTCGTTGGGTCGCACGGTGCGCTGGTGTCACGAAGCAGACGAAGGCCGCGCGCTTTCAGTCGCCTCGCGAACATCGCCGTCGCATGTGACTTCCCGCGAACGAATCATCTCAAGCCAACCCACGGGTCAAAAGCCGCCGCGGCTTTCCCGGTTTCGGTTCCCGACGATTGTTCGCGCCGATGTCCTCTTGTTATGAGAGGACGCTTGAGGCGCGAGTCGGGAGACTGCAACCGAAGAGCCGCCCGGGACGAGGGAACATGTTGGCCCCCTTCTCTGATCCGAGGAGGGCCGCGTTCCCCAACCGGCCGCGCAGCGCCAGCGGTGCAAACACGGGACAGGATCGGGACAGGAACCCAATCATGAGCTGGACCGAAATCACGGTGTTGGTTGAGAAGGCGAAGACGGGCGACCGCGAAGCTTACGGCGAGTTGGTCACCCGGTTCCAGAGCAGCGTCTACGCGATGGCGCTGAGCCGCGTGCGCGACCCGCTCGAAGCGCAGGAACTGGCGCAGGACGTGTTTGTCCACGCGATGCGGAAGTTGCCGCAACTGCGTGACCCCCGGTGCTTCGCCGGCTGGTTGCGTCGGATCACCGCGCGAATGGCGATCAACCGGTTGACCCGGCGCGGCCCGCTCTTCGGGGCCGATCCCGAGATGCTGGACGCGGTTGAATCTCGGACCCGGACCGCGGAGGAGAACTTCGCGGTGGGCGAAGCTATCGAGCAACTCAAGGAGGCGCTGGCCGAGTTGAAGCCGCTGGATCGGCAGACGTTGGAGGCGTTCTACATTCGGGGCCGGAGCCTGAAGCAGATCGCGCGGGAGTTCGCGGTCCCGACGGGCACCGTGAAGCGGCGTTTGCACGTCGCCCGGTTGCGGCTGAAGGAAGTCTTGGAGGGCATCGACCCGACCCTGGCGGAGCGGTTCGCCGGGGAGGGTGCGGAGTTGGCAACCGCGTAAAGCCGCTCGCGGCTTCGCGAGCACAGCGCCGGGGGCGAAAGCCTCCGGCGTTTTTCTTTGCGCGGACCTTTGGATAGCACGAAGTGAGGGGAGCAAGAATGATTCGCGCACCGCAGACGTTTTCGGACTCCCAGTGTCTTGCTCCCCTCACGGCAGGGAGGTAGTGCAACATCGTTTCCGGGTCTGCGCACGCGAGCCATTCTTCCTCGTTCATCACTTCACCCTGAATCGGCACACGAGGGTTTTCGACTTTCCGACCGGCCTTGTCTACGCGACGCGGGCCTTGCGCTGGCGGTAGTACTTCAGCCCCGGCACGAAGAACGACAGCGCCGACACGGCACCGAACAGCAAGATGCTCACCTGCGGCACCAGTGGCATGACGATTGCCGCCACGAAGTTCAGCGCCGCCCAACCGTAGAACCGGCCCGACAGGATGCCGGCCTTGAACACCATCACCATTCCCGCCGCGACCGCGACCGCAGGCGAGAGCGTCAACGCGTCCAGCGGAATCAGCCACTCGATCCAGAACATCGCAATACTCGCGCACACGCCGGCTGCCCACGCGTGTGCGATTTGGCGTTCCACGAACAGCACCGGCCCCGCCGCCTTGCGGAGTTGCCACAACACGGTGCCCCACGTCACCAGACCCACCGACCACACGCTCATGTACCACACGTGATCGTTCAGCCCCGACCACTTCATGACTTGCGTCAGCAGGCACAACAGGAAGATCATCACGCTGTGGAAGATCCACAACTTGCCCCAGTTTTCGAGGATGTCGGCGTGGTGCGTTTCGCGGAACAATCGCGCCACGAAGAACCGCAATCCGCTCGGCGCGGCGGCGACCGGCTGACCGGCGGAGTACGCTTCGAGGTCGGCCGCGAGTTCGCCGGCCGTCGGATAGCGCACGGTCGCGGGCTTCTGGAGGCATTTCAGGCAGATGAGTTCAAGTTCGCGATCCACGGTCGCGTTCAGGTGGCGTGGCGGGACCGGTTCCTGTTCGAGTACCAGCAACAGTGTGTCGATCGGGTGCGCGGCCTGGAACGGGGGCCGTCCCGTGAGCAGTTCGTACAGCACCGCGCCGAGCGCGTACACGTCTGCGGCCGGCGTGAGTTCCTTGCGCCCCGCAGCCTGTTCGGGTGCCATGTAGCTCGGCGTGCCGACCACCGCACCGGTTTTCGTGATGCTCTCCGCGTTGTCGATCTTCTTCGCCAGCCCAAAGTCGGACACCTTCGGTGTCGAAGTGGGCAGTGGGCAGTGAGCAGTGGACGGTGAAGACACCGAGCCTTGATTCTGACTGCCCACTGCCCACTGCTCACTGCCCGCTTGCAACAGGATGTTGCTTGGCTTCAGGTCGCGGTGAATGATCCCGAAGGCGTGGGCGTGTTCGACCGCGCGCGCGATCACCGCGACCAGGCGCGCGGCTTCGCGCGGTGGGAGCGGGCCGTCCGTGCGAACCTTCTCCGCGAGCGTCTGCCCGCCGACGAACTCCATGCACAGATACGCTTGCCCACCGGCCGTGCCGACCTCGTACACAGTCACAATGTTCGGGTGCTTGAGCTTCGCGGCGGACTCAGCCTCGGTGCGGAACCGCGCGCGGTCGGCGTCGGTCGCGAGATGCGCTTCGCGCACCATTTTCAGCGCGACGATGCGGTTGAGGCTCTTCTGCCGCGCCCGATACACGACACCCATCCCACCACGCCCGACTTCTTCGAGCAACTCGAAATCGCCGAAGTCACGCGGGAGCGTGGAGGCGGTGTGCGTGGTGTGATCGCCCGCGAACGATGGCGTGAGCGGCCCGGTGCGCGCGGAGGTAACGGTGAGAGGCAGAGCCGGTTCCGGCGGGCTCGCCAAGTACGCGAACTGCGCAACGGCCCACAGTTCGCGCAACTCTGCCGCGAGATTTGGGTGGTCGCGCGCGGCGGCGTCGATGTCGGGCGGGTGCCCGGCCCGCTGCTCGCCCGCGAGCCGGTCGATGAGTGACGCCAACTGTTCGTCGTGTTCGGGTGTCATGGGTGTTGGCGAACCCGGAGCGTAAGCGACGGGGTGGAAGCCGAGAAACACCCCCCGTCGCTTACGCTCCGGGTTCGCCTTCCTCCGCGGTCAATCGCGTGGCGTAGTCGGCGAGGGCTTCGCCTGCGGCGTCGGCGAAGTCGCTCGCGTCGTCGATGTCGAACCTGATGAAGCCGTAGGGTTCGCGCGGGTCGATGCGCACAGCGAGGTCGAGCCAGCGCCCGCCGAGCTGATATGTGAGCCAACCGGCTTCGAGTGGTTCGTACCGCGCGCCGGGAATGCCCGCGATCACGGTCAGGTCCGGGCGCTCCGGCGATACTAATCGCCCCGCCTCGCGCACGGTGTCCTTCAACAGTGGGTAGATCTCGTCGGGCGGCGCGGAGAGTTCCCAGTCCTTGCCGTCCACGCGATAGTAGAGCAACCCGCCCTCCTCGCCGAACCGCACTTCGAGTTGTGTGGCCTTGTCGCGGATCGCGTTCAGGAGAACGACGTGCAGGAACCGGCGCGCGTCCGGCTCGGCGAGCAGTTGGTCGGCGGATTCGTAAGCGAGCATGGAAGCCTTAGTTTGGTTAGCCACAAGCCGAAGGCGATCGTCAACTTGGCGAGATCGCCGCGCGAAGCATCGCATCAAGTTCGTCGAAGTCGGCCGTTCGCATCATGTGTTGGTGAAGGCGGAGCGGCACGACGCTCAGGTCGTGAACGATTTCCAGAAGCTGATTAAACGCCGGACCGTCGCGCTTCATGCTGCGGATCGCGGTGAACGGAATCGTCTCCGGGTGCGGCGGCTCTGGCGAAAGTTGTTCGCCGTGTTCGTCCTGTGGCGGTTCGCCGCGCGCTTCCTTTGGGAGTAGAAGCGCGGTCGCGGTGACCCGCAACAGCGGCGGACGGAAGGTGTCGCGTAGCCCCGCGTACAGCGACCGAAACGACATGTACAGCGTGGGGATGCCGAACACGCCCATCACCATCAGCGCGATGCCGGTCGGCAACTGGCCCTTCTGTGCCTTCTCGTAACCCGCGGGAATGAGCGTCACGGCGATCATCCCGAGCAGACCGAAGAACAGCACCGCACAGCCGACCGCGTGCCACCCGGTGCGGTACGGGAACGCACGCGCGCCTTCGATGTCAGACGCCATCGGGCGGCTCCTGACCGTCGGGCACCAGCACGGTGCGCAGACGCCGCAGCGCCCGCAAGTATCGCATTGACGCGGCGGCTTCGGTCAGTTGCATCGCGTGCGCCACTTCCTGATTCGAGAGCGATTCGTGGTGCCGCATCAGGATGATTTCGCGGTCGTCGTCGGAAAGCTTGTCGATCGCGTCCGTGAGCCGGCGCTGAAGCTCCATCCGAATCGCTTCGGAAGTCGGTGTGCGCTCGGTGTCGATGAGTTGCGCGACGAGCGATACGCTCGACTCGTCGGTCCACGCGGGCCGCGCGGTGGCTTGTTCGCGATCCACGCTGCGGCGCTGTGCGAGCCGGTGCCGGCGGTGCGTGTCGATGATGCGGTCTTGCGCCAGGTGCCGCAGCCACAAGTGGAACGGCATGTCCGGCTTTTTCAGGTACTCCGTGAGCCGCTGGTTGGCTTCGATGAGTACATCCTGAACGATGTCGGACGCATCAACACGACGCGCGACGGCCGGGTCGAGGCGCATCCCGATCACCTTGCGGAGCGGGTCGCGGAACTCGCCGAGGAGTTTGTCAACGGCTCCTGGTTCGCCGTTGCGGGCGTCGTCGAGGAGCCGGTCGGTCTCTTCGCGGTTGGGCCACATGGCGACATTCTACGGACGATCCGCCGTCGGAGCGACGGCGCCCCTCCGGGTCGCACGCTAACCGCGGTTGTGCGCTCAGTTCCAGCGGGCCACTTCGGTGAGCGCTTGCGTCAGGAACTTCTCCACGTCGCGCGAGTCTTCGGCGTTCGGTTCGGCGCGAAGGTAGGCGCGAAGCGGGTCGATCGCGCGGCCGGGTTGTTCCGCCTGCACCAACAATACGCCGAGGTCGCGGTGCTGCGTCGCGTCGCCGGGGATGATTTGCGTCAACCGTCGCGTCACGCGCGCCGCACGCGTGTACGACCGGTCTGCGAGGTACGCGGTCTTCAAGTTCTGAAGCATCCGTGTGACGATCGCGCCTGGCGGCGTGCCTGCGAGCGCTTCTGGAGTGGCTTCAAAGGAACGCCCGGTCACGCTGCCCACCAGCGCCTCACACGTTTCCACATCGAGAAACTGCCCGCCGTTGAACGGGTCGAACAGCACCTCTTCGTTGCCATCAACGGACTTCGCGATGAAGTGCCCGGGTAGACCCACGCCAACCACAGTCAAACCGGCGCGCGTGCCGACCGCGACCGCCAACACCGAAAGCGCGATCGGCAACCCCACCTGGCGGTCGAGAACTTTGTTCAGATAGCTGTTTCGCGAGTCGTAGTAGTTTTCGGTATTCCCCGCGAAGCCGCACTCTTCAAACAGGAAGGTGGTGAGTTCGGCGGTGCGGGCCGCGAGCGACCCGCGAAGCCGCGGGCGGAGTTGGTCCGCGAGCCTCTCGATGCTGCGAAGGTAGCGGCGCGGACTCATGTGGTCGTAAGCATCGCGTGCAATCAGGAGCGCGACGCGGGCGAGATCAACCGGCGCGAATGGGTCGGCGGCGAGTGCCGCGAGAGCGGAACTGAGTTTCATGTCCCTATTCTAACCACTGGGAATGAGATTGGTGTTTGGTTAGCCACGAGCCGAAGGCGAGCGTATGCGTCGCGCACCCCCTGCAAGAATCGCAACGTCGAGAAGTAGACTCAAATAGGATGAGTTCATCTCCGAGGTTGTGCCAATGTTGGTTCACCGATACAAGACTGATCTGCACTGCGGGGCGTGCGTCGCCAAGGTGCGACCGCTACTCGACGCCGCGCCGGACGTGGTCCGCTGGGGCGCCGACACCAGCGGTTCACCAGCCGTACTGACCGTCGAAGGCGACGGCATCACGGCCGAGCGCGTTGGCGCGCTAATTCAACCGGCGGGCTACCACGTGCTCGGCGAAGAGGTCGCATCGCGGCCCGCGGCGCTGGCACCAACCGAAAAACCCACGTCGTACTTCCCGCTGCTACTGATTCTCTTCTACCTGCTCGGGGCGGTCGCAGTGGCGGAAGTGACGAGCGGTACGTTCGACGCGATGCGTGCGATGGGCCGGTTCATGGCCGGTTTCTTCCTCGTGTTCTCGTTCTTCAAACTACTCGACCTGCGGGCGTTCGCGGACTCCTACTCGACCTACGATGTCGTCGCCGCCAAGTGGCCCGTGTACGGCTTCGTCTACCCGTTCATCGAACTCGGTCTTGGCGTCGCGTACTTAACGCACTTCGTTCCCGTGGCGACGAACGTCGTCACCCTCGTGGTGATGGGCGTCAGCACTGTGGGTGTGGTGAAGGCACTTGCCGCGAAGCGAAAGATCCGCTGTGCGTGTTTGGGAACCGTGTTCAACTTGCCGATGTCGGTGGTGACGTTGGTCGAAGACGTGTTGATGGTGGCGATGGCCGCCGCGATGCTGATTTGGCTCCTGTAAAAGTCAAACCGCACGACTGACTGACAGCCTCTCCCTCTGTCAGCCAGCCGCGCGGTTAATTTGGCTCTCGCCGAAGTAAGTAATAGCGAGGACCGTGCCAAACTCGGGTACGAGCGCGTTCAGAAGTCGCAAAGACTGACTCTGTATGGTAGTTTGAAGCGGAGATTTTTTTCGACTCAAGAAGCCGGTTCTCCCCAATGCACAAGAAATAAGCACACGAATGCACTCTATGCGCACAATTTCGGCATTCGCAACGCCAACACATCGCGGTTGACCCTTCTCCCCTCCCTCGCCCACAATATGCCAACTATCCTTGCGCGCGAGGTTCCCGCCGATGCCGGCCACGATCGATGACACCTACGCGGAAGCGTTCCGCAGCATTTACGCCAGCGTTCTCGTCACTGCACGCGATCGATATTGGCTGGATAAGGCCGTGAACGCGAGCACCGGGAACGCGAGCAGCGCCATTCTGTGCGACTGCGAGGCCGGACTCGACCGCTACGTCGACGCGAGCGAAACACCCGACAACCGGCCCGGTGCGATCATCCAGTTCCACGTTCCGCGGTTCCACAAGGACCGCGAAGCACGCCTGGAACGTAGCGTACTCGTTCGCGTGTCGCAGAACGTGATGCCGTGTCCGACGACGGCCGCGTTTAACGTGCTGGATTCGAGCGGGAGCTGGTTCGCAAGCACGGAACCGCCAACGCTTGGCGGGAAGTGGTTCCCACTCGGGAGAAAGGTCGCGTACTTCGGCGACGGTCACCAGTTCGCGACGGAGCGTTCTGGGCGCAGGTGCTGGGTGGTGCCGATCCTTAGCGGTGAGTTCGTGGTCGAACGGCGCTGTGGGTTTGCGGACGGGTTGATGGGCGGGAACCTGTGGTTCTTCGGCGCAACACCGGACGCGGCGCTCGACGCGGCCACGCGCGCCGCTGCCGTCGCGAGCGAAGTTCCGGGCGTGATTTTACCCTTCCCCGGAGGCGTCGCATCGAGCGGGAGCAAGGCGGGAAGCAAGTACAAGTTCATGATCGCGAGCACGTTCGCGGAATACTGCCCGACGCTTCGCGCGAAGGAAGGGATCGCGTCGCGGTTGCCGGATGGCGTCGCGAGTGTGCAGGAAATCATCATCAACGGTGCCAACCTGCCGACCATCGTGAAGGCGACGCAAGCCGCGATCGCGGCGTCGAAGGACACGCCGGACCTGTTGACCATTTCCGCAGGCAACTACGGTGGCCGGCTCGGAAAGAGTTTGGTTTACCTGTACCCCGAGAAGCAACCCGCGTGAAGCCGCTCGCGGCTTCGCGAGTCACACCTTCCCCAGCACCATATCGACAATCCAGCAGCCGCGAACATGCGCCGCGTTCGCGCGGCAGTGGTTCAGCACGTCGTCGTTGTCGCAACCAGCATCTTGGAGCGCGTCCGCGAGAATCGGCAACTGGTCGAACGCGTGCCGGTCGTAGATCGCGCCGGCCAGTGCCATCACGTCGGAGGTGAACCACGCGTGATCCGGCACCACGAACCGGAACTGATCGGTGAAGAGGTCGCGCAACAGATCCGCTTGCGCCGCGCTCTCGTCCTCCACGGCAACTTCTTCGACTGCGTGCGCCGCCCGATCGGTCACTCCGGTTCTCAGCGCGTCGGCTGCGGCCCGACCGCCAAGGGCCGCCGACGTATTCGCGGCAACTTCCAAGGCGCTGAACACCGGTTGCGGCAAGGCCCACGCCCCCAGCACCGCAGAGTACGCCGCGCCCGTGATCGCTCGTCGGTTGGCGGTCGCGGGCGTGCGCTTCCGACTGTGCGCTTTGTCCGCGGCCACCGCGAGGTTGCGCGCGGCGCCCACCGACGCGCGCGATTTTGTATCCACTGCGTCCAGTTCGCTCTCGGGCGCCAAGCCGTCGGCGAAGCGCTCGGCGACTTCGACCGCCGCGAGCCACTGATCGTCTGGGAACAGGTCCGCGACGCGCCGGCAGCACGCGCAGGCGAACAGGCGCAACTTCCGCTGACTCATGCGCTGGCCCAGCGCTTCGAGCATCGGTGCGGGGTCGTCACACACGAGCCACTGCGATTTGGTCACGGTTAACCCCCGTCAGGCCATCTTGATCGCGCATCAGTCCCACACGTACCGTTCGTCCCATTCGACCTCGCGCCGGGTGAGGAACTCGCGGAACTCGTCTTGGTAGTCCTGCTCGCCGTGGTGTTCTTCCTGGCGCGCTGTACACCTTCACCGTTTCGACTTGCTCACCGCGAACGCGCCGTACCCGCCTCGCCACGCGAACCGCGCGTGTTCTGGGAGCGTCTCGTGAACCGGTGACGACCCGCTTGCACTGTACGAACCTGGCGGGGTAGGACCACTCCGACACGGACCACACGTGATCCGTTAACCCAGCGGCCATCGCCGGGGACGGCTCGCGCAAACCGCGGCGTGGCCTCTCGCGAATTCTTCCGACGACGCTACTCAGACCGATTTCGTGTCGGGCACAGGTTCCGCGACCGCCGGTTCGCTCCGCGCGACGAACACCGCCGTGGTCAGGTCCGCGGTCACGTTCACCGTCGTGCGGCACATGTCGAGGATGCGGTCCACGCCCAACACGAGTGCGATTGCGCCAGCCGGCACGCCCACCTGAACCAGAATCAGCCCGATCAGCGGCAGCGAACCGCCAGGCACGCCGGCCATCCCGGTCGCGGTCAGAATGCACAGCACCAGCACGATGAGCTGCTGCCCGAAGGTCAGGTCGATGCCGAACGCTTGCGCGAGGAACAGCACCGTGACCGACTCGAACAGCGCGGTGCCGTTGTGGTTCATGCTCGCCGAGAGGGGCAGCACGAACCGCGACACGGCCGCCGGCACGCCCAACTCTTCCTCCGCGCACTTCATCGCGGTGGGCAGGGTGGCGCTGGACGAACTCGTGCTGAACGCGGTCACCATCGTGCCGCGGCTCTTGCGGAAAAACTCCAGAGGCGACATCCCGCCGAGGAACTTCACCAGCAGTGGCAGCACGACGAGCAGGTGAATCGCCAGCCCGCCGAGGACCGTAAAGATGAACGCCGCGAGCGCGATCAACACCTTGTAGCCGAGCGCCGCGGTGGTCGAGAAGATTAGACAGAACACCGCGTAAGGCGCGATCACCATCGCGAGCCTCAGGATGAAGTCGGCGACGAAGTTGATGCCTTCGAGGAACTCGATCATCAACTTCGCACGGTCCGATTGCATCCGGGTAATCGCGATGCCCACGATGAGCGCGGTGAAGATGATCGCGAGCATGTCCTGCTTGACGAACGCTTCCAGCGGCTTGCGCGGCACGATGTTCACGAACGTGTTGATGCCGAACCCTTCGTCCCCCTCCTTCTTCTCCAGTTTCTTGTCGGCCTCCTTCGCGTATTCCGCGAGCAACTCCTTCTTCTTCTCATCCGGTATCTGATCGCCGGGGCGAATGGCGTTCACCAGCGTCAGCCCGATGGCCGCGGCGCACGCGGTCGTTACCAGGAAGTAGGTGATCGTCTTGAGTCCGACGCGACCGACGTTCTGTCCACCGCCGAGCCGCGTGACGCCGACCGCGAGCGACGCGAACACGAGCGGGATGATCGCCATGAACAGCAGGTTCAGGAAGATGTCGCCGACGGGTTTGGTGCCGTACTTGATGATCGCGGCGACGATCGTGCCCTCGATTACGCCTTCGGTCTTGAGGGCGTTGACGGTGCAGCCGAGAACGGCCCCCAGCACGAGGCCGGCGAGGATGCGCGTGTGCGGAACCGTGTGAACGGCGGACATGTGGCTTCTCGGCGCGACGGTGGTGGGAAATCAATGGCGACAGTTTAGCGTGCCGAGCCGGAGGGGTCGCGACTAAACCACTGGTCCGCGCGCCAGCCCGTTGGTAATGTGCTTCACAACTCCCTCACACGGCGGCGCGCTCATGTTCGACTACCTCATCCGCAACGGTCGCGTCGTGGACGGCTCCGGGCTGCCGTGGTTCGCGGCCGATGTCGGCGTCACCGGCGACCGCATCACTGCGGTCGGGCGATTGAGCAAAGCGACCGCGAAGCACACGCTCGACGCGGCCGGTAAGGTCGTGTGCCCTGGTTTCGTGGACGCGCACGTTCATGGCGACTTGCCCTTACTCGCTGACCCCCTGCACGAACAGGGCGTGCGGCAGGGTGTGACCACACACGTGATCGGGCAAGACGGCGTGGCGTTCGCGCCCGCGTCGCCGGACACGATGGCGTACATGCGCCGCTACACGGCGGGTTTCAACGGCAACTTCCCGACGCCCGGCCGCAGTTGGCACACCGTCACCAAGTTCCTCTCGCAGTTCGACGGGCAGTGTTCCATCAACGCCTGCACGCTCATTCCCAACGGCAACGTGCGGATGGAGGTGATGGGCATCACTTCGCGGAAGCCGCACCCCGGCGAAATCGCAAAGATGCGGGCTCTCGTGCGAGAAGGCATGGAGCAAGGCGCGGTCGGCGTGTCGAGTGGATTGGATTACGTCCCGAGCATCTACGCGGACGAGGACGAACTGACCGCGCTCTGCGAAGAGATTGCGCCTTACGGCGGAATCTACGTGACGCACATGCGCGGCTATAACGGCCAGAAGGCACCGGCGGCGCTGCAAGAGGTGTTCAACATCGGCAAGCGCGCCGGCTGCGGCGTTCATGTGTCGCACTTCAACTGCCTCGCGGACCAAACCATTCCGCTGCTCGACGCGGCCCGCGCTGACGGTGTGGATGTGACCTTCGACCTGTACTGCTATCTCTACGGCAGCACGATTGTCGCGATGATCACGCTCCCGCCGGAGACGCTCGAAGGCGGCATCGAGGCGACCGTCGATCGCCTGAAACTCCCCGCGACGCGCAAGAAACTGGAGGCCGCGTTCGCGAACCCGCGGTTCCCCATTCACACGCTGCGGCTCGCGAGCGTACCGCACGACACGTACCGGCATCTCGAAGGGCAAACGCTTCCCGACGCCGCGGCGCAGTGCGGTCAATCCATCCTCGACTTTACGTGCGACTTGCTCATTGCGACCGATCTTGCGGCCGGGTGCGTGGTTCGGCACTTCGTCGAGCGCCAGGAATCCGACATTCCGAAGTTGATGAAGCACCCACTAATGATGGGCGGCAGCGACGGCATCTACGTGGGCGGGAAACCGCACCCGCGTGGCACCGGGTGTTTCGCGCGCTATCTGGGGCATCATGTTCGTAACGGCGACTGGTCGCTCGAAGAAGCCGTGATGAAGTGTTCGTACCACACGGCCCGGCGCTTCGGGCTGAAGGATCGCGGACTGATCCGCGAGGGGCTTGCGGCCGATGTGGTGGTGTTCGACGCGAACACGATCGCTGATCGTTCCACCTATGAAGACGGCAAGGCGCTGGCAGTGGGTGTGGAACACGTGTTCGTGAACGGCACGCCCGTGTTGCTGAACGGCGAGCGCACGAGCGCAAGGCCGGGACGAGGTTTGAAAAAGCAGTGATTTTGGTAGGTGCCGCTTGCCGAGCGACACGGCTACCCCACTCACGGCGCGACGCGAGTAATCGCTCGGTCACAGGACACGTAAAGGCGTGCCGCTCGGCAAGCGGCACCCACCAAAACGGGCGACCACATGAAGCATCTTTTGGGGCTGGAAGGGATGTCGGTGGCGGGACTGAACCGCATCTTCGATGCGGCCGAGACGTTCGTCGGTGTCGGTGTGGGCGACGTGCCGAAACGCGACGAACTCAAGGGCAAGGTCGTCGTCAACCTGTTCTACGAACCGTCCACGCGTACGCGGATGAGCTTCGGTTTAGCCGCGCGTCGCTTGGGTGCGGACGTACTCGACTTCTCTCCAGGCGGGTCGAGCACATCAAAGGGCGAAACGTTCATCGACACCGCGAAAAACATCGAGGCGATGGGCATTGATATGGTCGTCGTGCGGCACTCGTCGCCGGGTGCGCCTCATGTCCTCGCGAAACACTTGATGCCGCACGTCCGAGTCGTAAACGCTGGCGACGGATCGCACGAACACCCCACGCAAGCGCTGCTCGACATCTTCACCATCCGCAAGAAGCTCGGTCGCGTGGCTGGGCTAACGGTGGGTTTAGTCGGCGACATCGCGCACAGCCGCGTCGCGCGGAGCAACATTCACGCGCTCACGACGCTCGGCGCAAAGGTGATCGTGTGCGGACCGACCACGCTCGTTCCGCCGGAGGTCGCGCAATTCGGGGTGGAGATCGCGGACAAACTCGACGACGTGTTGCCGCGCTGCGATGTGCTGAACCTTCTGCGCGTGCAGTTCGAGCGGCAGCGGAGTGGGCTGTTCCCGTCGATCCGCGAATACCGGTTGCTGTTCGGTGTGGACAGCGAGCGCATGAAGAAGGCAAAGGTAGACGTGCTGTTGCTGGCACCGGGGCCGATCAACCGCGGCGTGGAGATTTCGCCGGACGTGGCGGACGGCCCGAACTCCGCGATCCTCGATCAAGTGACGAACGGCCTGGCGGTGCGAATGGCCGTGCTGAGCGAACTGAGCAAGGCCGCGTGAGCGATATTTCGCGCCGGGCGGAATGACATGCGGAACAACGCGAACGACCGAGGTCGCGTCGAAGTATTCTGTCGTCGAGGCTGGTGAACCCCGCGATCGCCGTCGAGAATAATTATCCGTTCGTCGTCGGCCTGCGTCACCTGCTCGAGCACGTCGGTGGAGACGCGATTCCCGCTCGCCAGAATGACGGCAAGCGGGAAATACGGATACCACTCGTAAACTTCGGACTGCTGGCGGAGTTCGCTCGCGGTCAGGGCGATTCTCTCCTTCGCCTTGTGCGAAGAATCTCGATTAGAGCGGCCTCGCCAATCCGCGCAACCGGCACAATTGGGTGGTTTCCGTACGCCCGCACGGTCGCTACACTGTTTCCACCTGATGACCCGGCCGACAGGCGGTGCGGGAATCAGAGTGTTTCAGGAGGAATCATCATGAAGCGGTTCTTGTTCGCGGTTGCCGCGGTCGCCCTCGTCGCGTCCGTTGGTTCCGCTGAGGAAAAGCCGGCCACCACCCCGCCGGCCACTTCGACCCCGGCCATCGCGGGTGCGCCGGTTGTTGAGTCCACACCGGCGCGCCGCGGGCTGTTCTCGCGGCTCCGCCACCGCAGCACTCACGCGACTGGGCCGGTCATCACCCCAAGCCCGGTTCCGATGCCGGTCGTGCCAGCGCCGAAGCCGATGCCCAGCACCAAGCCGACGACCGGCGCGACGACAACGCCGAACGGCGTCATCGTT
Organism: Singulisphaera sp. GP187; assembly: GCA_945905925.1. Classification (GTDB taxonomy): domain Bacteria; phylum Planctomycetota; class Planctomycetia; order Gemmatales; family Gemmataceae; genus Gemmata. The sequence continues at coordinate 20,088 of CAMDQN010000069.1, read as the reverse complement.
GCGAGCGGTACGAAGGGCAGCGGCGTGGTCACGACGGCGAGCTACAGCGAACCGGCCGCACCGCGCCGCGGGCTGTTAGGTCGCCGCACCCGCTAACCGGTCTGTGCCGGTAACAAGCGACGCCGGGGGAAGCACGGTTGCGTGATCCCCGGCGTTTCTTCGCGCACCACCTCATTCGGTAGCACCTGCCATGAACACTCTCCTGCTCCGCAACGGCCGTGTCATCGACCCGTCTCGCGACTTCGACCAGGTCACCGACTTGTGGTTGAGCGACGGCAAGATCGCGGGCACCGGCGCGCGGCCAAGTAACGTCTCCGGTGACGTGACGACACTCGATTGCACCGGACTGATCGTGTCGCCGGGCATCATTGATATGCACGTTCACCTGCGCGAGCCAGGGCGCGAGGAAGACGAGACCATCGCCACGGGGACGGAAGCGGCGGTCGCGGGCGGCGTTACTTCCGTGGCGTGTATGCCAAACACGGAGCCGGCGCTCGATACGCGAATGGCGGTTGAGTTCGTGGTGCACCAGGCGGAGCGCGCCGGTTTCTGCAACGTCTTCCCCATCGGCGCTGTCACCAAGAATCGCGACGGGAAGGAACTCGCGGAACTCGGTGGGCTGGCCGAAGGCGGCGCGGTCGCGTTCACCGACGACGGCGCTCCGGTGTATTCGGCGGAGATCATGCGGCGCGCACTCGAATACTGCAAGATGTTCGACAAGGCGGTGCTGGTTCACGCGGAGATCCTCGAACTCACGCAGGGCGGCGTGATGAACGAGGGCTTCGTGAGTATGCAACTCGGTTTGCGCGGAATGCCGGGCGTGGCCGAAGACATCATGATCTACCGCGACATCGTCCTGGCCGAACTGACCGGCGGGAAGGTTCACATTCTGCACGTCTCGACGGCCGGCGGCGTTGATCTCATCCGTCAAGGCCGCAAGAAGGCCGACGCGTTGAAAGCGGCTGGAAAGCCATCGTTTTGGATCAGCGGCGAGGCATGTCCGCACCACTTCATCCTGACGGACGAAACGCTGAAGACGTTCGACAGTAACTACAAGATGTCGCCGCCGCTGCGCACGGAAGCCGACCGCGTCGCGATCCTCGAAGGCTTGAAAGACGACACGCTCACGGTACTGGCGACGGATCACGCCCCGCACGCCCCGGAGAAGAAGGAACGCGAACTCGATCAGGCCCCGAACGGTATTTTGGGGTTGGAAACGTTTCTTCCGCTGTGCGTAACGCACCTGATCGAACCGGGGCACCTCACCTGGCCGCGCCTGTTGGCGAAGATGACGTGCAACCCCGCGGGCGTGCTGGGCATCGATCGCGGCACGCTGCAACCGGGACGCCCCGCGGACGTGACCGTGATCGACCCGAAAGCGAAGTGGGTGATCGACAAAACCGCGGCGAAGTCGAAGAGCCGCAACACGCCGTTCCACGGAACGCCGGTCGTTGGACGCGCGGTCGCAACGATCGTCGGCGGCGCGGTGAAGATGACCCGCCTGGGGTGAACCCCCCAAAACACCCAGGGCGAAAGCCCTGGGAAACCTGGGAACGCCGAGAGCTTCGGGAGGCCGCCCATGCCGCAGTCGCTCGCGTGTGGTGTTCGGGACGGTGGCGGTAGCCCTGGCCGTGACCGCGGTCGGTCAGGTAGTGAACACGAGTTTCGTGGAGCGTCACAACGGGACGGACCGGAACCGGTAGCCGCAAGGTGCGCTAGAGTTACGGGTTCTCGAAGGACTGGGCCGTGCATCGCGCCGCGAGTGCGTTCAGCTACTTCAGTTACAACTTCTGCTGGCCCCGCGAACCCTGCGTGTGAAGGGCAAGAACGGTCGGTGGCAGAAGCGGACCCCGGCGATGGCCGCTGGGTTAACGGATCACGTGTGGTTCGTGTCGGAGTGGTCCTACCCCGCCAGGTTCGTGCAGCGCAAGTAGGTCACCACCAATTACTCCAATCTGATTGAATGTCAACCGTCATCGTGCGCAAACTGCGGCGTGGCCTCAATCCGCGAAAGACCCGGCACCCCCGGTTGACACTTCTCGCGGGCGCATCCAGGATGGAGGGTGGCGGTGCTTCACCCTGACGGTCTTGCCCGGCCAACGCCTAACGCGCTCCCGTGGTGCCGGCTGGAACGCCGGTGGCCGGGGCGCGGTGGTCTTGGGAGCCAGCCGTGTCGGAACCTACCACGTGCACACTCCCCCCACCCAGTGACAATTGTTCCGATCTGGAGCGGACGGATCTGTTGTTCACGTCCGCGGGCGCGCACGACGGAACCACCAAAACGCCCCCGCCCAGTTCCTTCCCGCCAACCGTGGGCCGATATCGCGTGTCGTGTGAACTCGCGCGCGGCGGGATGGGCGTCATCCTGGCCGCTCATGACGCGGAGTTGGGCCGCGATGTGGCCATCAAGGTGCTACTCGAATCGCATCTGGGCAAACCCGGTTACCGCGAGCGGTTCGTCGAGGAGGCACGCATCACCGCGGCGCTCCAGCACCCGGGGGTCATCTCCGTGTACGAACGCGGCGAGTTGGCCGATACGCGTCCCTTCTTCTCGATGCGCCTGGTGGATGGGCAGACGCTCGGCGCCCAACTGCTCGCGCGCAAGAACCCGACCGACGAGTTGCCGCGGTTCCTCCAGGTGTTCGATCGCGTCTGTCAGGCGCTGGCCTACGCGCACAGCCACAGCGTGATTCACTGCGACCTGAAGCCCGCGAACGTGATGGTCGCGCCGTTCGGGGTGGTTCAGGTCATGGACTGGGGGCTGGCGTGGGACTTGAAAGCAGGTCACGCGGCACCGCCGACCGCCGAAAAACAACCGGCGGGCGGGCAAGCGATCGCGACGGGCGGGACGCCGTCGTACCTGTCCCCGGAACAGGCCACGGCGGGCCGGCTCGACGAACGCACTGACGTGTTCGGTCTGGGCGGCATCCTCTGCACGATCCTCACCGGGCAACCGCTGTACACCGGCAAGACCACGCGCCGGGTCTTCGCTCAGGCCGCACGGGCCGACCTCGCGGACACGTTCGCACGGTTGAACGCGTCCCCGGCCGCTCGCGAACTGGTGGCGCTGGCGAAACAGTGCCTGGCCCCACATCCCGAGGATCGCCCGCGTTCCGCACGCGACGTGGCGACCGCGCTGACCGCGTACATCGAATCGGACCTGCGCCGGGCCGAGCGCGACCTGGTCCGGTACTTCGACCTGACCCCGGACCTGCTCTGCATCGCCGGGCTAGACGGCCATTTCCGCCGCGTGAACGCGAACTTCACCCGCGTTCTGGGCTACACGTCGGAAGAACTGGTGTCGCGTCCGTTCGTGGAGTTCGTCCACCCGGACGACCGCACGAACACCTCGGCCGAGGCGGAGAAACTGTCCCGTGGGCTACCAGTCGTTCACTTCCGCAACCGGTATTGCGACGTGCGCGGCGCGTACCGGTGGTTCGAGTGGACGGCGCAGTCGATCCCCGAGGAGAACGTCATCTTCGCGGTGGCGCGCGACATCACCGATCGCGTGGCGTTGGAGGTCCGCCTCAGCGCGACGACCGACCCCGGTGCGGCCTCGTGACGTGGTTTCACGGGCGCGAGTTGTGTTTTTCAGCCCTCGGCGAGCAGGCGCGGAACCGGTGTAGCGTCGGTCCCGGAGGGCCGTCTCGATTGCCACGCGGGTTCGCGTTCGGCCCCTCTGGGACCGGTTCCCGAAGTACCAAAGAAGGCTTAACCCCTTGTCACCCACGGGCGCACGTCTACGCCCACCATCCCCGCGCGACGGGCCGCTTCCAGACCGATGTCGGTGTCCTCGAACACCACACACTTCACCGCTTCCACCCCTAAACGCTTCGCGGCTTCCAGAAACACGTCCGGCTCCGGTTTGTGGCGCGGCGTGTCCTCGGCCGTTACGATTGCGTCGAACCAGTCGCGGATGCTCAGTCGGTCCAGCGTGCGCGTGATCGTGTCGCGATAGCCGCCGCTCGCGACCGCGATGGGCAGTTTCCCGCGGTGCTCCGCCGCGATCATCAACACGGACTCAATCGGTGCGACCGCGTCGAGGTACGTGAGGAACGTCCGCTCCTTCTCCAGCACCATCGCGTCCACGTCGGGCACGGCCACACCCACTTCGCCCGCGAGTACGCGGATGATGCTGGCGGTCGGCATCCCGCCCATTGCGTAGAACCGCGGCTCCGGGAACGGGATGTTGAACCGGTCAAGTAGTGCGAGCCACGCCTTGTAGTGCGCCGGCATCGTGTCCGCGAGCGTTCCGTCGCAATCGAAAATCAAGCCGACCGTGCCCGCTGGCGGCGTCCAAGTGTGTGCGCTCATGGGGTTTCTCTATGACCGCTCGCGGTCCGCGACGACCGCCGGCATTGTTTACGCGATCGCGCCAACTTGTCGGGGCCGTCCCGCGTCATATCATTGTGATTCGTCCAACTCGGTGAACCGCACACTTGTCCTCTTGTTCTGCACCTAAGTCGCGCCCCAAGGGTCGGTCGAACATGCAGACGCCCGCGATCAACGTTCAGAACCTGTCCAAGAACTACGGCACCGTACAGGCCGTGGACGATGTCACTTTCCAGGTGGCGCACGGCGAACTCGTCGGGTTCCTCGGGCCCAACGGGGCCGGCAAGTCCACCTGCATGCGGATTCTCACGACTTGGCTCCCCGCGTCCAGCGGGTACGCGTGGCTCAACGGCTACGACGTCATGTACCAGTCGATGGAAGTCCGCAAGTGCATCGGCTACCTGCCCGAGAGCGTGCCGGTGTACGGCGAGATGCGGGTCCGCGAGTACCTCGCCTACCGCGCCAAACTCAAGGGCGTCGAGCGCCGCGGGCGCACCGCTCGCATCGACAATTGCATGGCCAAGTGCCGCGTGAAGGAGGTTCAGAACCGCCTCCTCAGCACGCTCTCGAAGGGTTACCGACAGCGTGTGGGCCTCGCCGACGCGCTCCTTGCGGACCCGCCCATCCTCATCTTCGACGAACCGACCAGCGGTCTCGACCCGGTGCAGATCGGCGAGACGCTCGCGACCATCAAAGAACTCGGCGGCCAGCACACGATCCTGTTCTCGACGCACGTACTCCCCGAAGTCGAGAAGGTGTACGACCGCGTCATCATCATCGACAAGGGCCGGATCAAGTACGACGAGACGAAGAAGGCAATCGACGCGCAGGAAGCGTCGTACCTGCTGGACATTCGCGGACCGGCAGACGCGGTGACGGCGTTCTTGCGCGAGCAACCGGAAGTGGCCTCCGTCGAGGCGGCTCCGATCGAATCCGACCTGACCGCTTTTGAAGTCAGGTCGCGCGACCGCAAGGATTACCGCGAGGCGCTCGCCGGGCGCATCGCCACGAAGGGTTGGGGGCTGCGCCGCGTGGAGGTCAAACGGCCGAGCCTCGAAGCGATCTTCAACAACGTGGTCCAGCAGCGTTACCAGGTGGAAGTAGCGGGATCGCCCGCACCGACCGAACCGGACAAGACCCCGGCGGCGTAACGATCTTGGGCGAGCGGGGGGCGTAAGCCCCCTGATGAGAAGCAACCAAATAGGGAAGCAACTCTCAAACGCCCTGAGCGAATTTACTCGCGATGCATCAGGGGGCTTACGCCCCCCGCTCGCCTGGAAATAGAGCGCGAACTACCTATGAGCAGCATCCCGCCCGCGACGACCGATCCGATCCCCGCAACCACCGGGGGACAGTTCCGCGCGCCGGCCGAAACCGCGCCCTCGGCGACCCGCGCCGAGGGACCGACGTTCGCGCGCTTTGTCGGCTTCATCGGCCTGTTCTGTCTGGTTCTTGGTGCGGTCGTGGTGATTGCCACCCGCGCCACCGGGACCGCGCGGATCGTGCCGGAGGGTTGGGGGTTCATGCTCGGCGGGGTCGGCCTCGCGATGATGCTCTACCACGCGATCACCGACAGCGAGCAGGAAGTCCGCCGCATGTACGGCATGCTGGCTGCGACGTTCCTCGTCCTCGCGCTGGCCGCCGCGCTGGTGCCGGGACCGTTCAAGACCGACAACAAGTCGATGGGCTACTTCTTCCTGCCGTGGGGTCTGGGGGCCGGGTTCCTCGCGCTGTTGTTCGCGGTGCCGTTCGTGCGTCACGAGACTGACGAATACCTCCGCACGATCGGAACCAACGCGCTGCTCGCGGTCGGCGGGCTGTTGTGTACCAGCGTCCTCGCTGTGGGCATTGCAAGACCGGACTGGCTCGCCGGACCCGGTCTCGCGCTGGCGGTTCTGGGTCTGGGGTTCCTGTGCGCCTACCTCGGTCAGGCCGATACCGACGACGGAATCGGATACTCGGTCGCATTCGCACTCGGCGCACTCGGCGCCGTGGCGGTTCTCTACTCGTTCGGTCGCACGGTGTTCCCGACCGTTCTGTTCGACGGTCCCGCAGCGCTGCGGAAGCCGTCGCAGGCGCTCGACGACTGGAAGGCAACCGGGCGCGGCCTGGTCATCCTCGCCAGCCTCGGTTTGGTGGTGCTGGGTGCGATGGGTAAGTTCCCGATGTGGCTGCGGGCGACCCTCGCGGGCGTTGGGCTGGTGGTCGCTGGTGTGTTCGCCCTGGCGAGCACCGGTTCGCACCTGCCGACCGCGCCCCGACCGTACCTGATCCCGGGCGGCGCGCTCCTCGGTGGCATCGGACTGATCTACCTCGCCATCTCCCTCGGCATCTGTTCGGACAACCAGTTCGTGACCCTCGTCCGGCGCGAACTGGGCGCGTATTTCACCTCCCCGATCGGGTTCATCGTCCTCGCCGGGATGCTCCTGGTTCAGGGTTTGTCGTACGTGGAGTTCACCAGTGGGTTGCAGGACGGGCGCCCGCAGCGCGAGCCGATCATCCAGGACTACGGCGTCCACATCCTGAGCGTGATCGGGTTCATGCTTCAAATCCCGGCCCTGACGATGCGCCTGCTCGCGGAAGAGAAGCGGACTGGCACTCTGGAGGTGCTGCTGACGGCACCGATCAACGAAATTCCGGTGATCGCCAGCAAGTTCGTGGGCACCTGGGTCTTCTTCATGGTCTGCTGGATTCCGGCCGGCCTGTTCCTGATCGCACTCCGAATCGTCGGCGACGCGCCGTTTGACTACCGGCCGATGCTCGGGTTCTACCTGACGCTGGCTGCGCAAGGCGCGATGTTCCTCGCAATGGGCCTGTTCTTCTCCGCGCTCACCAAGGATCAGATCGTCGCCGCGGTGCTCACGTTTGCCGTGCTCCTGATGCTGCTGGCCTTCGCGTTCGTACGGCAGAACGTGCTGATGCTCGACCTGCCGGAAGCGCTGCTCGCGGTCGCGGGCCGGCTGTCCTTCTATCACATGTGGCGGGAGTCGCTGTCCGGGCAGCTCCCGGTTCGCGACCTCCTCCTGTCCCTGTCGCTGACGGTGTTCTGGCTGTTCCTTGCGACGAAGATTCTCGAAACCCGCAAGTGGAACTGACGGCCCCGCGACCTCACGATCCCGACACTCTGTAGCCCCGCGCGAACCAACCATGCAACCGACGCCACCCACCCCGACCCCGACCCCCGCGGCCCCGAGCGCCGGGAACCCGGTCGTCGAGTTCGTTCGGACCCAGCGCCAGAACGCGGGGATCGCGCTGGCCAGCCTGGCGATCGCGTTCCTACTGGGCGGTGGGTATCTGGCGGTCAAGGGGTTCCAGAAACCGACCGAGACGGAGGCGACACCGGACAAGGCGCCGGTGTCGAACCCGCTCGACCCCGACAAACCGGATGCGGCGAAGTCGGTCACGAGTACGAAGCAGAGCGATTTCCGGTGGGGCGCGTTCGCCGCGCTCGGCGGGTTTCTGATCGTCGGCGCCGGTGCGGTGCTGTTGCTCGTTGCACCTCCCCAAAAGACGGAAGTGCTCCAGCGTACCGAGGCCCGGACGGTCATTCTGGTCGTTGGCGGTCTGTTAGCCCTGCTGCTCATCGCGGCCGGTGGAGTGTTCTTCTACCGGTGGAGCGAGAGTATCGTCAACTGGCTCGAAAAGGGCAAGGAGGAGGAGCAGCGGTTCGTGCTGATCCCGATCCTGATGGTCGCCCTCGGGGCCGCGATGGGTCTCGCCGCTGTCACCCCGGCACGCGCCGAGGAGCGGAACAACCCGTCCATCCGCAAGCTCGTGTACGGCACCAACCTCGGGTTGACCGCACTGGTTCTGTTAGTCGTCCTCGTCATCACCAACGTGGTGTTCGCGTACCGCGTCTCGAACAAGATCGACATGACCGGGAGCGGGTTCTACTCGATGAGTCCGCAGACGGAAGAGTTCTTGCGCGCGCTGCCGGAGCCGATGCAGGTGTACGCGATCATGCCGGAGTCGGGGAACCGCATGGTGAGCGACCTCCGCGACGTGCTCCTCCGGTTCCAGGAGACGAGCCGAAACAAGCTGAAGATCACGTTCGTCAGCCCCGTTTCGAGTACCGCCGACCTCGCCGAGTTGAAGACCAACTACCAGGTGGTGCAGGACGGCGAAATGGGCATCCTGATCACGTTCCCCAGTGACAAGAAGCGGTTCTCGTTCATCCCGATCGAGGAGTTCTTCACCACCGAACCCGGACCGCGTGGCGAACCCGGCAAGACGATCTTCACCGGAGAAGGCCGACTGGTGAAGGAACTTCTGTTCCTCGCGGACAACAAGCAGAAGCCGAAGGTGTACTTCACGCAGTCGTCCGAGGAAATGGAAATCTCCGGTCGTGCGGACCCGGAACGCGGCGCGACGCGGCTCCGCGCGTTCCTGGAAAAGAACTACCTGGACGTGCAGCCGTTGAACTTCGAGAAGGAGAACCCGAAGGTTCCCGACGACTGCGCCGTACTGGTGGTCGCCGACCCACAAAAGCCCCTGGATGTGAAGTACGTTGAGGCGATCCGCAAGTACATGGTGGAGCGCAAGGGGAAACTGGTCGTTCTCTCCGGTGCGACTCCTCCTGAACTGACCCAGCGAAAGGTACTCCCGACCGGTCTTGAACCGCTGCTCGTGCAGTTCAACGTTTCGTTAGGCGACAAGTATCTCTTCGGGTTGTCCAACGACCGCCGGATCCCGCCCAACATGCCCCCGGTCGGGTTCACCACCGCGGCTGTGAAGGCGCAGAACCCGATCGCCCGGCTGTTCCGCCGGATCAGCATCCAGATGCCGCTGCCCCGCGAGGTGACCCCTCTGACCACCACGCCAGGGATGACCGCAACGCCGCTCCTGGCGACCGACACCGAGGAAGGGACGTGGCTGACCGACGAGTACCCGGCGCAAATCCGGGTTCCGGCCACGCGATCGCCGTCGCGGCCCGTCGGGGTTGTGGTCAGCGAGGGCGCCACGGCCCGCGCCGCAGTGTACGGCAACGGGCTGATGGTGTGCGACGCGCTCGCCGGTCAGTTCGGGGGGGAAACCCCGCCCGCGTTCGACCTAGTTGGGGCCACCGTAGACTGGCTCCGCGACCGCCCACCGGTACCGCGGGACATCGAGTCGAAGGCCTACGCGGTGTACGCCCTGCCCGGGGCCAAGACGATCGACACCACTCGGCTCAAGTACCTGCCCGTTGCCCTCGGGCTGATTGTGATCGTCTCGCTCGGGCTGGGCATGTGGGTCATCCGACGACAGCAAGCGTAAGGACCGGAGAAGAACCTCTCCCCCAACCCCCTCCCCTAAGAAGGGAGGGGGAGTCAGAGCCGGCTCGCTCGCGCTCGCGGCCGAAGAAGGTGCGGCGCCAGCCGCACCGCTTGCTCCCCCTCCCTTCTTAGGGGAGGGGGTTGGGGGGAGAGGTCTCTTCAACGAACCGCATCGACGACGAACGACGGGGAGTTTGGGTATGAATTTCCGACTGACGACGGTTCTGATCGGCGGCGTCCTCCTGATTGGCGCCGTGCTCCTCATTCGGACGTTTTTCGTGGATCCGGCAGTGCCCGACACACTCCTCGTCGGCCTCAGCGGGGTGGAATCCAAACACATCGACCAGGTCATCATCGAGCGGACCGACTCGTCAACCACGCTCAAGTTCAACAAGGTCTCCGAGACCGAGTGGGAGATCACCGAACCGATCCGCGCGAAGGTGAACGGCCCGGCTGTTAAAGCCGTGGTCGAGGCGATTCTCGCGGCCAAACCGTCCGTGTTCGCGGAGCTTCCAACGAACCCCGCGGCGGCCGGCCTCCAGCCGCCGAGCCTGAAGGTCACGCTGCGCCAGGGCGATCAGAAGTCCGGCACGCTGAACATCGGCAACGTCCTCGGTGGTCGCGACGGTGTGGCGTTCGTGACGACGACGGCCAAACCGAAACGGCCGGTCGCGGTGCCCCGGCGCGAACTCGACGCGCTGTTCCGCTCCGAGGTCGTCACGGGCGGCGGGAAAGCGGGTGACCTCGTCAAGTGGACCGCGGACTACCGCACGCTGACCATCTTCCCGTCCGACTCGCGCGCGGTCGGCGAGGACGTCACCGCGGTCCGGCTCGAAATGCCGAACAAGAAGAAGACACTGGTCCTCTCCCGGCCGCTCGGCGGCGCGTGGAAGTTCGACGGCGATCTCGCGAGTTGGGGCAACGCCGATGTCGAAGGCGACGGGGTCGGGTCGATCGAGACGTTCACCGGCGTCCGCCGACTGCTCGGCGCTCTCACGAGCGTGGCCGCCTCGTCCCCGGCCGACTTCATCGACAACCCGAAAGACCTGAAAGAGTACGGCCTGGACAAGGACGATCCGGACCTCGTGAAAGTCGTGATGACGGCCCGCGATGGCCAGGCGACCGTGTACTTGGGCAAGCGCGCGACCGCGCCTCCGCCGATGATGAAGGGGATGCCGCACCACGCGCCCGGCGGGAAAGTGTACGTGCGCGTCGAGGGACAACCGGGCGTGATCCACGCGACGACCGCCGACCTGTCCGGGCTGAACGGCGTGATTCTCGACCCCAGCCCGCTCCGCGACCGCACGCTCCTCAACGCGGACCGCGAGAAGGCCGACGGCATCGACATCCTGCTCGCGGGGCAACCAGCACCGACCAAACTCCGCTTCACCGGCCAACTGCGGCAGTGGCACCTGTACGGCGGGCCGGGCGACCCGCAGGTCGCGAACCGCGTGCCTGTCGAGAAGATTCTCGACGTGGTGTTCGCGCGTCGGACGATCAAGGACTTCCCCGCGGCGAACCCGGCCAACTTCGCCGCGGTTTCGGCCACGCTGTTCGTCTCGACCGATGGGTTCAACCCGCCCGCAAACGAGAAGGCGGAACCGGTAAAGAAGGCCGAGCCGATCAAGATCGAGTTCGGCCGCAGGGACGGCGAAGTAATTTACGTGCGCCGCACGTTGCCGGGCCTCCAGCCGAACGAGTTCACGATCCCCGCGCAGATGAAGGTCGGGGTCGCGGCCGAAACCGCCGACGTGGTGACGACGGTCGCCCTTTCGCGGCTGGATCTGCTCGACCGGTCGTTACCGTTGTTCTCCGACGCGGCGCGCATCGCCGTGAGCGGCATCAACAACTACATGCTCACCCGCGACGAGAAGCCGGACCCGCTCTCGCGGGAGCTGCTGTGGCGGTTCGACCCGACGGACCCGCGCAAGGGTCAGATCGTCGAGGGCACCACCGTGCGCAACGAGATGATCTACCGGCTGGCGAATGCGAACTCGTCTTTCGGCCGGTTCATTGAAGAAGACCCGAAGCCGGAGAAGCTCGCGGAGTACGGCTTCTCGCCGCCGCGCCTGAAAGTGGTGGTGGACATGCCGCCGAACACCGAGCCGAAGCAGGTCACGTTCGAGTTCGGCAAGGACTACCCGGCCGACCCAGACAAGGTCTACACGCGCATCCCCGGGCGGCCCGCGGTGTTCATCATGCAGCGGCGAGCGTTCGACGTGTGCCACAACCCGGACCTGCGCGACCGCGCCATCTTCCGCGCCGTGAACGGCCCCTCAGTGAACAAGATCGAACTGAAGGGTTGGGGCGACATCAGCGGCACGCCGCAGGAGCTGGTAATCGAAAAGAACAAGGAAGGCGTGTGGAGTGTGACGAGATCGACGCTCGCCGCGTTCGTCGTCGATCCGTTGAAGGTGAACGCGTTCACCGACCTGGTGGGCCGCTTGCAGGTGAAGACGTTTGAGAAGGGGCCGCCGCAAGGCTCGCACGGGTTCGGCGACAAGCAGGTGCTCCAGGTGACGATGCACTGGCCGGGCGGAGCGGTGGCGTTCAACTTGGGCGCGACGCCCGACGCGGGCGCGACCTATTACGGGTGGTCGTCGTGGCTCCCGCAGGCGGAGCCGGTGTTCACTTTCGAGGGTGCGCTGTTCAAGCCGTTCAAGGACCGGCCCGGTGGGTTCGCCAAATAGTCTTGTGGTCTTGTTGGTTGGGTCAAGGCTTTGCGCAGACCCACCGCGATACCAGAACGATAACCTTCCGACTATAGCTCGGCGCTGGCCCACCGACGTTGGTAACGATCAACCGCCCGCGGTCCCAGGCTTCACTCCGGCCACGTCAGGTACGCGAACACCCCGACAGCCATCACCAACGTGAGTGCCGCGGCGTAGCCGATCGCAATCATGCGCCGGTAGTCCTTCTCTTCCGCGAGCGCCGCGGGGGTCCAGCCGACGTTGTTCTGTAAGCCGATCAGTTGCTGCACGACGCCTGCGGCGAACGCCTGATCCTGTTCCGCCGGCCCGGTGCCCGCGAGGTACGCGCCCGCGAGCATCGGCGGGCGGTGGCTCCCGTCCGTGATGCCCTGCCCCAAGAGGCGCACCAGCGCCGCGCGCCGCGCGTGCAGTTCGCACAACAGCGCCCACAGTCGCGCGTTCGCGACCGACCAGCGCTCGCCGTTCCCTTCCGCCTCGCTGCCGAACCGCTGATACGCGACCCCCGGCAACAGACTCCGCGCGACCCAGTCCACACCGTTGAACAGCACTTCCGGTCGCTTCTCGACGGGCACGAGCGGGAACGATCGTCCCAGCAACCTTTCGCGCGCGAGTTGGTTGGGCAGTCCGCGGAGCATGTCGCGAAAGCCTGGTAGGTCTTGCGCGTCGCACACCACCGCCACGGCCGGGCAATGCACCTGCAACCCGGCTTCGGCCGCGAGCAGATCGGCGCGACACGCCGCAGCGGTGCGTTCCGCAATCGCTTCGGACGCGGTGCTGGTAACCGGAATGAGCCACACGATCCCGTTCGCGGCACAGAACGGTCGTCGGCGCTCCGCGACGAGCCGGCACAGATATTTCAAGCGCCCCGCGAGTCGTTCCGCTTCATCGGTGGGAATAGCCGGCACGTCGGACACGCCCGGTCGCGGTAACCATTCCCCCAGTACCTCGACCGACGCGGCGCCGGCTTCGGGCACGACAACTTGCGTGTCGCCGGGTAGCACTTCCACCGGGCGCTCCGGGCTGTCGAGCAGATCGAACCCGGCAGGCGGCGGAGCGGGCTCCGCAGCCTTCGCTTCACTCACGAAGATGTCCGCGAGCCGGCACAGCACCGACGCACCGGGGCACACCACGAACACCGCGTCGCGGGTCGCGTACACCTGCACCGGCGCGCCCGGTGTTCGTGGTTCCGCGCGCACCGCGAACGGTAGACGCGTGGCAGCGAAGAAGTCCGCGAGGTCCGTTCGCGGTTTGCCGATCACGACGAACAGCGGCACTTCGGTCGGCTCGATCCCGGCCGCGTCGAGCGCCTTCAGAGCGGCTTCCCAGGCGTCGTCGATGTCGGGGTGCGAGCCGTCTCGCGGATCGGTTAACAGTCGGAAGAACCAGTAGCCGAACCACGCCCCGACGTACATGAGTAGGAACAGCAGTGGCAGCCAGTACGCGTACAGGCTCGGGAAGGGGGGAGAGCAGTTCGGTTTCGAGGTGGTAGCGCTGGTTGATCGCGTACAGCCCGAGCGTGACGAGGATCACGACGAGAATGTGGAGCGCCCACACGATGACTCGCAGCACCTTGCGAGATGTGAGCCAGCGGAAGAAGCGTGTGAACATGCGGCGCCCTGAAAGAGCCTGGGGCTTACGCCCACAGGCTAAGAACAATCGCCCTTCCGGGCTTCAGATTGGTGTTCTGTCTTCAGCCCCGGATGGGGCGGCTGTTCTTAGCCTGTGGGCGTAAGCCCGAGGCGTCAACCGGCGCGCCCGCGTCACTTCACCAACTGCCGCGCCGCGAGCAGCACGCCGAACGGGACGCACACCAGCACGGTCAGCCCCGCGAACATCGCCATGCGCGCGAGCCGCGCCTTGCCGTATCGCGGCGGCACGCTCGCGGGCGGTTCGAACGCCGAGGTACAGTTCCCACGCGGGATCGAGCCATGTCGGTTCGATCGCGGCCTGCATCCGAAGACCCATCCCGATGAAGGGCCGCTCCTTGTACTCCGGTTCCGGCAGGATGTCGAGCAGCGTGTCGAGATACACCTTCACGCGATAGAAACATCCGCCGAGGTCGTCGTGGTCGTAGGGCGGAATCGCCGGCCAGCGCCCGGAGCGGTCGAAGATCGCGAGTTGCCCCACGAGCCTGCACAGTTCGGTGTACGCCAAGAGCGGCGGAATCCCGGGCGTGAACGCGATCACGCTCAACACCGCGTAGGATTCGTTCAGTTCGCGAAGGTGCGCGGCGCTCACGGCGTCCTGCGGGTCGGTGCCCACGAGCGCGCCGCCGCGGGCCGCGAGCGCGCTGGCGAGCCGCTCGCGCTTCCGCCCGATGCGGTCGAACAGTGATTGAAGGATATCGGCGTGCAGCGCCGGCCACGTGTCGCACGCGAGTACCGGCGGAATGTACGACACGTCGACTTCCGGCGGCGCGTTCGCAATCGCCGATTTCACGAGCCGTACGAGCGGGAGTGTTATGAACCCGGTCTGATCCTGATCGCCGACGAGAAAGCGGAGGTTGTGGCGCCGGACCTGGATCGGCTGCGGGTTCACGCCGGTGTTCTCGTCTTCGAGTTCCTGCGTGTCGAGCCGGTATCGCGCGTTCGGATCGGACTGGTCTTCGGCCACGTTCGCCTTACCCAGGTTGAGCGCGGGGATGGCGAGGTGAACCATCAGCGGCTGTCCTGGCTCGAACAGTCCCTTCAGTTCGAGCGTGGGGAGTAGCCCGTCGGCGGGAACCTCGATCGGTGTGCCGTCGCGAAACACGGCCTGCAACGCCCGCACCACGAGCCGGTTGTTGGCGAGCGCGTCGGTATCGACTTCGACCGTCCGAAGACCCCATACATGATGTGTCGGCCAACTCGCGGCGCGGTGCGCGCGCGCGGTCAGATACCGGTGTTCGGCCTGGAACTGGTGCGGCTGGAGGAACATGCCCTCATGCCAGTGGACCGCCCGGGCCGTCATGCGTGATCCTGCGTGTGTGGTCTGAAAGTAGTCGGCACACGGAGTGTGCCGACTACTTTGCAGGCAGTGACAGTATAAACCGGCGCGAAAACCTCGTGCAAGTCCTACGGCATGAAGGCGTAGTTCTTTCGTAGCCGCGCTGTCAGGAAGCGGTTTATGCCGGTTGTGCCCGCGGCGCGAACCCGTGAACGTACACGTCCGCGCCGGACGGCTCGAAGGTGACTCGCTCGAGCGCGAGCGAGTCGGCCATTTGCGAGATGCCCTTCCCGGCGACGGGCGAATGCGAGTCCCGGCCACCGATCAACTTCGGTGCGATGAAGATGTGGAACTCGTCCAGTGCTTTCTCGTCGTACAGCGAACCGAGCAGTCCGGCTCCGCCTTCCACGAGGACGTTGGTGAACCGCCGACGGCCGAAGTCCGCGAGGACCGCGTCGAGTGACATCGCGTTGTCACTGATTGCAACGACTTCCGCGCCGTCGGCAACCCAGCCTTCGAGTTTGTGTGCGTTCGCGGTGTACACGATTACCGGTACTTCGCACGCGGTCGCGCGCAGTTGGCACCGCTGCGGGAGATCACCGGAAGCCGAGAACACCACGCGAACCGGCACCCGTGCGCCGGGCGGGCGCGCCGTGAGTAACGGATCGTCCGCGGCCACGGTTCCGCGGCCCACAATGATCGCGTCCATCTGGCCGCGAAGTTCGTGAACGCGGCGGCGCGATTCTTCACAGCTAATCCATTTGGAATCGCCGACGCGCGTTGCGATTTTACCGTCGAGCGTCATGGCCCATTTCGCGTGGACCCACGGCCGCCCAGTGCGGAGCAACTTTAGATACGGCGCGTTCAGTTCCAGCGCGTCCGCTTCGCACAAACCAACGTGAACCTCCACGCCCGCGGCGCGAAGAATCGCGATCCCCCCACCGGCGACCTTCGGGAACGGGTCGGCCATCGCCACCACGAGGCGCGCGATGTTGGCCTTCAGCACCGCATCGGTGCAGGGCGGTGTCTTCCCGTGGTGGCAGCACGGTTCGAGCGTGACGACCAGCGTCCCGCCGCGGGCGCGTTCTCCGGCCGCTTGAAGCGCGAACACTTCGGCGTGTGGGCCGCCGAATTTCTGGTGCCAGCCCTCGCCCGCGAGTTGCCCGGCGGAATCGAGTACCACGGCCCCGACCATCGGGTTCGGTTCCACGAATGCGTGCCCTTTCGCGGCGAGCGCAAGTGCGTGCCTCATCCAGCGTTCCAGATCGTTCACAGATGGAATCTCAACGACGGTGAAACTTTTTCGGATTCCGAGCGAACCTTATTGTGAGTCCCGCGTCTATCTAGCGTACACCGCGAGTTGGAATCAACAACCGCGAGCCATCACTAACACGGTACACAACGTACACCCGATACAACCATGAACCTCTGGCACACGAGTACTGAACTTCACACGACGGCCACTGCCGCCGTTGCGAAGGCGCTGTATCTCGCCGCTCGGCTTGAGATGGGTCATGCGTTAGGTTTGGGTCTTGATACCCTGGCGCGAGTTGAACGCGAAGTGCATCTGAGCGGTATGAGCGATACGAGTGGGTAACCCCTGGCGAGCCATGTAATGGCAACCGCGCCGGCCGGGGGTACAAGCGACCCCCGGCCGGTTCTTTTTTTGGTGCGCGTTGGTGATGACGGACAGATACGCCCCGTTCGACTTCCGGTGAGGTCGGTGGTCTTTCAAGCCGCTTAGGTCGGGTTCGACTCCCGCACGGGGTACTGAATTTACAGGTGGTGATCGCGTCTGGGAACGCACTCGGTCTCCAAAACCGACGGTTCGTCCTGCGGGGTTCGATTCCTCCGCCACCTGCTGATTGTGAACGGTCCAGAAGCTCAGCCGGTAGAGCGACCGCCTGTCGAGCGGAAGGTTGCGGGTTCGACTCCCGTGTGGGCCGCTGGTTGACCGGAAGTGTGTCCGACGTTGGCTAGGGGCCTGCCTCTTAAGCAGGTTTACGTGGGTTCGATTCCCACCGCTTCCACTGGTTCGTGTGCGTCCGTGGTGTAGCAGCAACACGCCACTCTTCCAAAGTGGTTTCGCGGGTGCAAGTCCCGCCGGATGTACTGTTGACGGTTGGTTGATATCGAACGCGCCCATGATGTAGCGGTAGCCTACTGCCTTGCCATGGCGGACGTGTGGGTTCGACTCCCACTGGGCGCTCTCGGGAAATGTATATCGCCCTTGTTATGTAGTGGCAGCTTGCCGTCTTGGTATGACGGATGTGTGGGTTCGATCCCCGCCGAGGGCTTTGGATATGTGATAGAAACGGCACGGTACGCCAACTGGAAGAAGCGGCCAAGCTCAAACCTTGGTGTGTGTGGGTTCGAATCCCTCCCGTGCTACTGGACTTTGCCTTCGGGCGTGTGGTGGGCCACCGGACTGCCTGTAAAGCAGTCGCCTTCGCGGGCAATGTGGGTTCGATTCCCACCCGAGGCACTCGAAGAATGGCTCGTTGGTCCAACGGTTTAAGACGCCAGGTTGTCAACCTGAAAACACGGGTTCAACTCCCGTACGAGCCGCCTGTTGATGTTCGTTATGTGAGAGATACGGCCCGTTCGTCCAGCGGCATAGGACACCAGGTTCTCAACCTGATAACGGGGGTTCGATTCCCCCACGGGTCACTTGGCTAATCCGATTAGCCAACACGGTGATGTAGACCAATGGAAGGAGTCGCCACGCTCAGAACGTGGACAGTGTGGGTTCGAATCCCACCATCACTACTCGGTTACGTGTTTGCGGACGGGCAGGAACCCGGCCGGGTCTCATAAGCCTGGATGCTCAGTTCGACTCTGAGGTCCGCAACTGGTTGATTTCGCGGGCGGGCGGGTGCTCAGCCGGGTCTCATAAGCCTGGCCCTCTGGGTTCGAGTCCCAGGCTACGCGACTGTTCCAAATGACCGAGTAGGCCAACTGGTAGAGCCGACAGGTCGAGAGCCTGTCAAGTGTGGGTTCGACTCCCACCTCGGTCACTGTTCGGTGTTGAGTCGAGCCGGGAGCGTTAGCGACCGGAGCATTCGCGAAACGGGATCGCTCGCGGGCGAGAGTTGTGCCTTGCAAGCACGACGACGGGGTTCAACTCCCCGCGGTTCCACTTGATCGGTGTGCGTTCGGCGGTCGCGGGGCGCGGTCTAACCAACGTTCGGCCGACTGGGTTCGTCCTGCGGTCCGCGGCTGTTGAACACACACCGATCACTTACGGACGGGAACCGGATACGGTTGGCCGGGACGCACTGCTAACGCGTTCGCCCTCACGGGCATGTGGGTTCGAATCCCACCCCCTCCGCTGACGATTGCCCTGGTGGTGAAACGGATTATCATTCCGCGCTTCGAACGCGGCGTTCCGGGTTCAAATCCTGGCCGGGGTACTGAACGGTCTTGTGGCCTAGCGGTTCAAGGCGCCTCCCTGACACGGAGGAGATCGGTGGTTCGATTCCACCCAGGATTACCTGTACAGAAGGACAGTTAAGGACGGGATCGGACAGAATCGGACGGGATGCTTGAATTACAAGCACTTCGTCCGGGTTTGTCCGCTCCTGTCTTTTCGCGTCCGCTCCCGTCTGAGCCGCATTTTGCGCCCCAAGTGCGCCGCATTTTGCGCCGCCTTTTAACGCCTTCTCGAAGTCCCGTTCGAGCGTCTGAAGGTAGTGCCCCAGCGCGATCTTCGGCGTGTTGCCGACCCACGCGGTCACGACGTGGATCGGGTGATCCTGCATCAAGTCCGTTTCGCAACTCGCCCGAAGATTGTGGAACAGGCGCGGCCACGTCTGAAGCCCAGCGCGGCGGATGAGCTTCTCGAACGTGGTTCGGATGTTCGTGTTCACCCATCCGTTCGGGCCGTGCGACGTTGCCCGGTACGCGCTTCCTTGCGGCCCGCCGACGACGTACACCTCGCCAGTCGCGGCGAGTTCGTGTGCGTCTTCGAGGTGCTGACGTAGTCGGCTGAAGATTGGCGCGACCCGATACGCTCGCCCTTCGAGGTGTTCAGTCTTCGGGGAAGATATAGTCATTCGCCCGGTAACGAAGTCGATGTTCTCCCACTTCAAGGACAGCACCTCGGAAGGGCAACGCAACCCCGCGAACCGCGCCAGCGCGATGATCGTTCGCCATGTCGGGTTCGCCAGTCCGATGAGTTTCAGCGTGTCGGATTCCGTGATGTAGTGCCGCCGTTCGACGGGGTTCGAGTTCTTCACGGTCACGTCAGCGAAAGGGTTCTCGTCGATGAGCTTCACCTTCGCCGCGTACTTGAACAGCATGCGGGCAGTCCTCAATCGCCGGTGAACGGTGGCGCCTGCGTTCCTTTTGTCCAGGTAGTGCTGCTTGAACCTCTCCGCATCTCGAACCGTGATTGATCGTAGTGCGGTCCCCGCACCGAGGACTGCAACCAGGTCATCCACGACGCGGCGATACGGCACCAATGTCGCGCCCTTCGTGCCACCATCGGACGCACGGCCCGCGATATAGCTGTCCAGGAACGCTCGCAGCGAGTGAGATTCACGCGGTTCGATCAGCCCGACGGCGGCGAGTTTCTCGCGCAGCACGTCACCGATTGAAGGTAGCCAGTTCGACGTGTCGCGCGGAATCGGTTGCCCACTGGTCTTCGAGGACAGCAGCGCCTCAACGTGTCTGCAGACGCTTTCCGCGCTCTTGCGGTCGGTCTTGCCAAGTCGGAGAGTTCGCCGCTTGCCGTCACCAGCGATGAACATGATGCGGCGGCGTCCGTTCGGGTCGTCAACGATGGAAGCCATGCGTCAGCCCTCAGTAGGTTGGGTACAGGTGCCACGTCTTCGCGACGTTGATGGTGTAGCCTATCGCTTCGCGTT
>CAMDQN010000068.1 GCA_945905925.1 Singulisphaera sp. GP187 | reverse complement strand
TGGGATGCGGGTTGATGGCTGAAACTATTCGGTCGCCTGAGTCACAAACCATTCCCCACATTGCACTTGCTATGTCAACTCCAAAGATGTCATGAACTGTCAGCCCTGACGGTCGCGGCTCGGACCAGACGCTACGCATTAACTGAAAGCGCTCTAATTCCCCCGCTGCCGGGTGGCGGAAGCGGTACGCACGCGTGGCCGCGTTCACATTCCTCGCGAGCGCGGTGGGTTTCACCGTCGGCTGCGGTGTTGATGCGAAGCGGGCCATGGCGCCGGATACGGCCGGACGAAGCGATGATGGCCAAACGCGGTGAGCCGGCGCCGAACGACCCCAACAAGCAGAACGCGGAGAGCTACGGGGCGATCATCGAAAACGAATTCCGGTCGCCGCAAGTGGAACCGCGATCGGCGTTCTCCTCCGAGGTGAACACCACGTCCGACGCGAATTACGACCGCGTCATCGAACGTGTGAGCGGCGTGTTCGGCTCCGACCCGAAGGCCGCCGCAAGGAGTTCGTGGAGCTGGTTCGCAAGGCGAATAAGGATGAGCGGCACGAACACGCGAGAGTAGGACAAACTGGAAGCCTGTCCTACACCGTCACGAGATTCCCCAAAAACTGCGCGGTGCAGTTCGCCCACGTGTACCGCGATCCCTCTTCCGCACACGCGGTCGGGTTTCCGCTCACAAGCGCGCGTGACACCGCTCTTCCCAAATCATCATCGAGTGTGCCCAGTTCGTCGCGCGTCACGATGTCCACCGGTCCGGTGACCGGGTACGCTGCCACCGGCAGCCCACTCGCGAGCGCTTCGATGAGTACGATCCCGAACGTGTCCGTGCGGCTCGGAAACACGAATAGATCCGCGCTCGCGTACACTTCGCCGAGTGCCTCGCCCTTGCGGTAGCCCAAGAACACCGCGTCCGGGTGCTTACGTTCCAGTTCCGCGCGTGCTGGACCGTCGCCAACGACGAGTTTCGTGCCGGCTGTTTTCAGCGATAAAAAGTCGCCGATGCCCTTCTCGTGTGAAATGCGTCCGGCGTAAAGTAGGATGGGTCGCGGAAGCGCGGTCGCGAGCTTCGGCCGCGGGCGAAACGTGTCCAGATCAACCCCGCGCGACCACCAGCTAATGGGGGCCGTGAACCCGCGACCGACCAACTCCTTCTCCAAACTCGGTGTCGCGACCATCATGCACGACGACCGCCCATGGAACCACTTGAGGAACGTGTAGGTCACGCTTTCGGGTACGCGTGCGAGCTTCTTGAGGTACTCCGGGAACCGCGTGTGGTACGATGTGCTGAACCGCCATCCCATGCGCCGACAATACCGGCGAACCCAGAAGCCGAGTGGCCCCTCTGTGGAGATATGCACGTGATCCGGTTTGAACTTGTCGATGCGCTCGTACACGCGCCCGGGGCGCATGACGCACAGCGGAATCTCCGGGTAGAACGGCACCGCGAACTGCGGGAACGCGGTCGGTTCGACGACCTCGACCGCGTTCCCCTGTTCGCGCAAGACACGCGTGGTGGTATCTAGCGTGCGAACAACGCCGCTGACCTGTGGGTGCCACGCGTCGGTAGCGATGAGTATTCGTGCCATAGGCGAGGTGAATGATATGCCCGATCCCGACAAACGGATGCTGCGCGACCTGAAACGTGCGCTGAAGAAACGCGGCAACAAGCACCGCCGCGCCGGGTTGAAGAAAAGTTTAACGGACAACCCGGAAGAGGCCGCGCACGCGGAGGAAGACCTGGGCCGTCACCGTTCCGACACGCTCAACAAGCTCGACAACGACAGCACTCGCAAGAAGAAAGACGAGGAGAAAAAGGAGGGTGACGATTAACGAGTCGGAGTTCTGGCTGCGTTTAGAGTTTCGCCTCGGCAGCGAGTTCGCGGGGATGCGCAACAACCATTTGCGTTTCCTGTGGTGCGACGGGTTCACACCGCAGCGGTACGCGTTGGATGACGATCCGCTGTGTATCACGGGGCAGGTGTGGATCTGCAGCGGCCAGCGACAGGAGGAATGGGAGTTCACCCTTTTTCTGCCACCCGCTCTCCGCTCACAAGGCGGAATCGATTGGACAACGTTACTCCCGCCGGAGAACGTGACTCGGTGGCTAGCGATCGATCTTCGCGGCAAGCGTATTCAGATCGAACCCGCGGCAGCGGTGACTGATTTGGACGAATGGTAGAGAGCCTTCACACCCCGGCGTTCTCTTCGAGCTTCCCGAGCCGCCAGGCACGGCGCTCGCTCCACCGCCAAAACAACTGCGCCGCGACCACCAGCACCGCCGTCGTCGCAAGCAGCATCAGCGCCAACTCGGATTTCGACCAGTCCGACAGCGGACCGCGGAGTTTATCTGGCACGTCGCCCATCAGCGCGCGGCGCATCCCTTCGAGCCAGTACGTTGTCGGTAGGCTCAGGCTGATCGGCTGCACCCACTCCGGGAGCGCGCGGAGCGGGAACACCACACCGCTCAACAGGTAAACGATCCCCGCGACGCCTTCGCTCAAGAACATGCCATTGCGCGACATGTTTAAGCACGCGGCGGCGAGCAGCATCCCGCACGCCCACAGCATCATGCCACCAATGAGCAAGTAGACGAGCAGCCACGGCACATCAATTTCGACCGCGTTACGCAGTTGCGCGAACAGGATTAAACCCACTGTGAGGTTCAGCACGCCGCCGATGGTGCCCTCCAATGCGCGAGACGCGCCGCGACCGAGGAAGTACGTTTGGAACTGTGCCGGGCTGATGTAGATGTACTTCAACATGCGGTAGTGTTCGCGGTCGCGAACGACGGCGTAGCTCAGGCCGAACATCACCGTGCCGACCAGCCCGTAGCACGCGTTGGAGACGTACATGTACGGCAGGAACTGCGGCGGGATGCCGGTGCGCCCGACGCCGACCGCGGCAGCGTTCGCGGCGTAGAACATGCCCACCAGCATGAGCGACCCGCACACCGGTTTCACCAGCATGTACAGCGTGAACAGCCACGGACTGGCCCAGTTGGTTTCGAGTTGCCAGCCGAGCCACGCGGCCAACCGAAGTGTACGGAGGTGTGCGAGCATGAAGGAATGATACGCGAGAGGCGAACCCCGGCCGCAAGGCCGGGGGTGTTCGGTGCGAGGTAGTTGGTGCGGGGGTAGTCGGGTCTTCGCACCCACGGCCTTGCGGACGGGGTCGCCAATTCACTCGACCTTATCGGAAAGCCCCGCGACGCGATCCGCGACAAGCATTTCGCCCTCACTGTCCAGATACCATTCGTCCGGTGTGCGAGAGCGCAATCGCAAGAACATGCCGTCACCCACTTGCATCGTGTGGCCCGGCGCGAACGTTTGGCCCGCCGTGCGCAAGTACGCGAGCGCGTTGCTGAACAACTCGAACGTGAACCGCGCCGAATTGTGGTCGCTCGCGTGCAGCGCGAGGTCCGGTAGACCGAACCGGTGGCAGCCGTAAGTGCGCATCCAGACGCCCGGTTGCCCCTCCACTTCGAGCTTCACAAACCCGCAATAGAGTAGCGTCAGCGGCAAACCTCGGAGCGCCGCGAGCATGTTGCCGTCGTCTTCTTCGTGCGGCATCAGCACCGGGGCCGGGATCGCGGTGCGGGCGTTCTCGTTCAGCGTGAACACCGCACCGAACATCGTCAGCACGCCCGCGACCGCCGCGAGCGCAACGTACTGTTCCAGTGGATCGTGGTCGTACCCGTTGTAGTACAGCATCACGTGCGCCTGATGCCGATACGCGATCTCCTTGTACTCCGGGTCGAAGTGCGCCGGTTGGACGCACGCTTTCACCGCGTTCGCGGGCATTGCGTTTGCGAACGCCACCAACTTGATGACGTTCGCGCCCCACGCGACCAGACCCATGATCGCGGGTTCGAGCGAGGTCGGCTTCGCGGGCGGCGGAACGTGGTACAACTCAACGGTTGCTTGCGCGAGGTCTGGGTGGTAGTCGCGGACCGCGAGCGCCAGCGATTCCGCGTCGAGGTCGAGCGGAATATCGAAGAGGCACTGAAGCCCCACCGGGTCGGCGAGGCGCGGGTTCGCGACCGCTGGCCCGCCGATTCGCGGCACGCCCTTCCCGAAGAACCGGTCCAACAAATCGTCGGCCATCGTGTGACGCTCCCCTCCGGGTCGCAGCTAAACATCAGTTTCTTTTCCACACCGCGCGCCGTCTCGTTTATCATATTCCTTCGCTCTACCACTCTCCTCACCACTCCAGTTGTTTCGCAAAGGGGCTTCGTCATGTTGGACCGCGGAAACCTCTCCCGCCGGGGGTTCATGAACCGCTCGGTGGCCGCTCTCACGCTCGCCGGCCTGCCGGCGTGGCACGCTCGCGACTTCTTCGGCGCCGCCGCTCGCGCCCAGGACAGGGCGCCCGGCGCCAACGGCAAGATCAACATCGGCGTCATCGGCGTCGGCCCGAACCCGCGGCGATCCAACGCGCTCTACGGCGAAGCCAAGAAGTTCAAGGACAAGGTGAACTTCACCGCGGTGTGCGACGTGGATAGCCGGCACGTCGATCACGCGGTCAAGCAGTACAAGGCCGATGGCTACGAGGTGAAGGGGCACAAAGACTTCCGCGAACTCATCGCCAGCAAGGACGTGGACGCGGTCATCGTCGCGACGCCGGACCACTGGCACGCGATCATTGCCATCGCCGCGATGAAGGCCGGCAAGGACGTGTATTGCGAGAAGCCGCTGACGCTGACAATCGAAGAAGCCCTCGCGATGAAGAAGGTGACCGCCGACACCAAACGCGTGCTTCAGACCGGTAGCCAGCAGCGCACCGAGATGGCCGGCCGGTTCCGGCTCGCGACCGAACTCGTCCGCGCCGGGCGCGTGGGCAAAGTTCAGACGATCGAGTGCCGCATCGGTGGCAGCCCGCAGAGCGGGCCGATCAAGGAAGTCGAGCCGCCGAAGGAACTCGACTGGGACATGTGGCTCGGGCCGACCGCGAAAGTTCCGTTCCGCCTCGACGGTGGGAAGACGAACTGCCACTACGAGTTCCGCTGGTGGTACGAGTACAGCGGCGGGAAGATGACCGACTGGGGCGCGCACCACATCGACATCGCGCAGTGGATGCTGAACATGGACGGCAGCGGCCCGTCGAGCGTGTCGGTCGTGGACGCGTCCAAGCCCTACAGCAAGGGCGACGGGTACAACTGCCACGAGACGTTCAAGGTGCTCCACACCTACGCCAACAACGTGCAGGTCGAAGTGAGTCACGGGGCCGGTTCGACCGTGAAGGGGTTGGTCGAAACGAACGGCAACGCGCGTAAGGGCGACCTGACCGGCGGCGAGAACGGCGTGCTGGTGAAGGGCGACAAGGGCACGTTGTTTGTGAGTCGCGGGTTGCTGCTCGCGAGCGACAAAGCGATCTTCGCCGAACTGGGTGCCGACAAGCCGAAGCTGTATCCGTCGGTCCCGACGAACCACATGGGTAACTTCCTCGACTGCGTGAAGACCCGCGAGACGCCAATCTGCGGCGTGGAAGTCGGCGCCGGTTCGGTGATTGTGTGTCACCTGGGTACGGTCGCGCTGCGCCTGGGCAAGAGCAAGCCGCTGGCGTGGGACGCGAAGAAGTACACCTTCGCCGACGAGGAGGCGAACAAGATGCTCTCTCGCGAGCGCCGCGGCGGCTGGAAGATCAGCTAAACAGCGCGGAATGCGGAATGGAAGACCGAAAACATGGCAGAGGGACGCCTGTTTTCGGTCTTCCATTCCGCATTCCGCGCTCCGCATTTCTACAGAGCGTCCGACGGCGGGAACATCGATCGCAACAGGCGTGCCGAGAGGTCGAACTCCGGCGTGAAGCCGAGTTCCACCATCGCGACCGTACTCACGCGCACGTGCATCGACTTCACCGCGCCGATCGGCTGGCCGTCGATGAACCCGCGGATCGGGCGCTTGCCGTTAAAGTCCAGACTCGTCAGCGACACCCGCGTCGTTTCGGGCAGCGCGACCGGCTTCCAGAATCGCGGTCGGAACACGTTCGACCCCGCCAGCGTGAACACCGGCGCGGTCAGCGGAACAGAGGTCGCGCCCATCGCACGTGCGTAGGCGCTCGAACCGGCCGGCGTCGCGACGAGCAAGCCGTCACCGACCACGCGCGGCACCTGCGTCTTGCCGTCCACGTCGATCTTCAGCCACGCCGCCTGGCCGCTGTCGCGCTCCACCCACGCGTCCGCGAACGCGAACGATTCCACCCGCTTCCCATCCGGCAGTTCGGCGTCCACGCGCATCATCGGCATCCGGTACAGCACCACCTCGGTGTTGGGTAGTTCCGTTGGCAGCGACTCGTTCAGTAGAAAGCCGAGCGTGCCCGCGTTCAAGCCCAGGAACGGGAGCCGCAACCGCCAGTGGTCGCGAATTGCTTGGAGCATCGTGCCGTCACCGCCAAGCACCAAAATATGTGTTGGCTCACTCGACTCGAACCTGCGGTACGGTTCCGCGGCCCGCAGCGCCTTCTCGCTCTTGTCCGCATGGACGATTTTCAGACGGATGTCGTTGAGCCGCACGCGAGTCTCGCGTGGCGCCGACATGCCGCTGAATAACTTGTACCGGCGGATGTACTCTTCCACGTCGTCGGTCACGTCGGGCTTCGACTTGCCGCCCTGGAACACGCGCAACCGGATGTCTTCCGTGGGGACGCGCCCATCGACCGCAACGAGTTGACACACCGGCGGACGGTCGGACGGGTCCGGTGGCGCGTCCGACGCGTGCAGTACGACGAACTTACGGTTGTTCCAGGCGTCCGTGCCGAGTTCCCATTTCGTGTGAATGGCGGAATCGCCGTTGCGTCCGCCGATGAGGAACTCCGCGGGTACGACGTGCCACACCTCGCCGCGGTTCGCTAGTAAGTCGTCGAACGAGAAGTGCGGCGTGAACACCGCGTCATCGACATCGGACAGATCGACGATCACGCCGGGGAGGTCGCGGAACGCGAGGTCGGCCATCACCGCGCGGTGAATCGGCTTCGCGTGTTCGATGTCCGGGCTGTCGCACCGCGGTCCGGCCGGGCGCACGATGACCTCGTCGAACCCGTGCCCGCGAAGCGCCATCGCGGCCCGGCGGTGGTACGTCGTGGGCGGGTCGAAGCTACCGGTGAACACGGCCACTTTGCGCGCCGGCTTCGCGCGCGCGGCTTCGCGGCCGGTGGTGTCGCGGCGGACCGTTCGCGCAACAACGGTCGCCGCCGCGTCGAGCAGCGGGAACGCGAGCAGCGCACCGAGGCCTTCGGAGGAGAACGCTCCGCCCCTGGCGGTTGGAAGAAAGCAAACGTCCTCTTTGTCTCCCTTCACTTCCGCTGGAGCCAGTCGAGATTGTCCCACTAGAGAGGCGCGGAACGCAGGCGACAACGGGATGGGCGGCGGGGGCGGCAGTTGCCTTTCGATCACCTTCGCCGCAGTGCCGGGGTACAGTCGCTCCGCGACGTGCAGTCCCGCGAACGCGACCCGGCCCTCGATCAGCACCACGAGGCCGAGTTCGACGGCCTTCGCGATGAACCCGGCAACAGCCGCGACATCGGTTCCGCCTACCGCGCCAAACGCGCTCATGGGGTCGTCGGACGGGTCGGTCTGCGCGAGCACGCGTGCCGCGACAGCCGCACTCTCGGCACCAATTGCATCGGTCGCGACCAACTTCATCCCGACGTCGCGCGCCTGTTCCGCTTCTTTCTGGCCGACGACGAACGCGGCGCGGAACTCATCGGCGGTCAGTGCCGGCTGGTGTGTGAAGTCGTGCGAACCCGCGCGTACCTTGCGACAGCGATAATGCAGCGATTCCGGTAGCGAGTCGGTGCGCGACCCGACATCGATCAGCACGTAATCAGTATGCGTGGTCTTCGCGAGAACCGCGGTCGCGGAGCCGCCTTCGGCGGTATGGTGGATCGCGGTTCCGACGCGGCTCTCGGCGTCCGGCCCGTGGTCGGCCGCGAACAGCACGACTCGCCGCGGGGACGTGACCGGTTTGAGCGTTTGCTGAAGCAAGCACAGCCGCACGGCGAGCGGATGAAGTTCGCCCAGCCCGCCGGGCGGCGCGGCTCGGCCTGCGAGGTGGGCGACAATTTCAGCCTGCGTGAGGATCGCCATGCAGCGGGTACCCGGAGACGTGAACGCGACGCGTTGATTGTACGGCTGAATCCGAGGCGAGCGGGGGCGTAATCCCTGTTAAACTTTCGCACGCCCAGCGCGAGAACGAGTTCGGCGAGGTCGCCGCCGCCGAACTCGTACATGAACCACGGGGTTTCGCCGCTGAGTTCGGTATCGACGAGCGGCACAAGGCCAGGGTGCGGGTTGCGGTCCATCGCTTGCGCCGCGAGCCGTGCCTCGTGCGTGAGCAGCGCCCGCTGGCCAATTCGGCGGCCAGGTTGTGGGTACGGTGCGGGTCGTCGGGCGGACGCGTACGGGTCGGACTGGTGCATCGGAACCTCTACCAGCTCGTTACAAAGCACCTGCGTATTTTCGGCGCGCACGGCCCAAACGCAAGCGGGCACTGCGCGAAGGTTTTGGTAGGTGTCGCTCGCCGAGCGGCACGCTTTCGCATGGCGAATCGCAACACGGACGTTCGATAAGCGATCTGAGTCGCACAACCGTGCCTCTCGGCAAGCGGCACCTACCAAAAAAACCGGCCCGCGGTTGCGTTCGGAGAAACATAGCGCACAGATATACACTACATCTGCTCGTGGTGAACGGATGATCCGTGGAGGTCGTGCCGTGCCGATCCGACACCTGTTCATCGACATGAACTCGTTCTTCGCGTCTGTCGAACAACAAGACGATCCGAAACTGCGATACCGCCCAGTCGCGGTGATCCCCACCGACGCGGAGACCACCGCGTGCATCGCGGCGAGCTACGAGGCGAAAGCGTTCGGCATCAAGACCGGCACGCCGGTGTGGGAAGCACGGAAGCTTTCCAAAGGGACGGTCGTGTTCGTAGTCGCGGACCACCGGCGGTACGTCACGATGCACAACCGCATTCTCGCGGCCGTGCGAAGCGTCATTCCGATCGAGAGCGTCATGTCCATCGACGAGATGTCGTGCCGGCTCGTCGGCGACGAACGCACGCCCGAAAAGGTCATAACGATCGCGAAGCAAATCAAAAGAGCGATTCGCGAACTGGCCGGCGACTACATGCGGTGTTCGATTGGCGCCGGCCCGAGCGTGCTGCTGGCGAAGGTCGCAGCCGACATGAAGAAACCAGACGGCTTAACCACACTCACAGACACTGATGTTCCGCACGCGCTTCACCGATTACAGTTGACCGACTTTCCCGGTGTCGGGCCGCGCATGGAACGGCGGCTGAAGCTGTACGGCATCTTCACCGTATCGCAGTTCTGCGCCGCGCCCGCGAAGACGCTTGCGGAGGTATGGGGCAGCAAGATTCACGGCGAGCGCTGGTATCGGCTGCTGCACGGCGAAGAGGTCGCGGACGCGCCCACGCGGCGCCAGACCGTGAGCCATTCGCACATTTTACCGCCGGAGTTGCGCACCGACGAAGGCGCTTATGGCGTGCTCATGCGACTGGTTCACAAGGCCGCGGCGCGGTTGCGGAAAATCGACTACTGGTGCGGTTCGATATCGGTAGGCGCGAGCTTCTTGGGTGCTGATCGCGGCGATTCGGTGTGGTGGGAAGAGAGCGTTCGCGTGCCGCGATGTCAAGACACGCCGGCGCTGGTTGCGGCGGCGGCGAAGTTGTGGGAAATGCGCATTCGCGGGCGCGTGCCGTTCAAGGTGGGCACGGTCCTGAGCGAACTTGTGCCGGCGCGGAGCGCAACGCCGTCCTTATTCGACGAAGACCGCCAGGCGGAAAACATCTCGGCCGCGATGGACACGATCAACGCGGAGTTCGGCGCGAGCGTGGTGTACCTGGGCGCGATGTTCGGGATGCGCGACGCGGCGCCATCGCGGATCGCGTTCACGCAGATCCCCGACTTCGACCGCCGCGTGAATTGAGGAGCGAAATAACCTGGACAACGCGAACCGGCGAAAGCCGGTTTTTCGTTTGCTGACGACCGTCATGCGGAATCGTTCTCGCGGTGGTGCCAGTGCTTGCCCCGACACGCGGTCAGAATTCACGGACCTCTGCCACTCACCACGCCGCGCCAACCGGCGCGGGAGCCGGGGTCGAGGAGAAGTCGAACGGCTGGTCGATCAACTCCTCGCTCGCGCCGCGATCGCGGAAGATGTGCAGCACGCGTACACGCGACAGGTCGTCGAACTTCGGCTCCGGATAGAGATCCGAGCGGAACGGGTTGCTGGGCTCGTACTCGTGCATCATCACTTTGACTTTCGGCACTCCGCGGAAGTGCATCTCTTCGGCGCGCCGCTTTCCGCCGTGAACGTCGTACAGTTCGGTCAGCACGCGCAGCGCTCGCTCCAGGTTGCGGAACGTCACGCCGTCCTCGATGAAGATCATGTCCACCTGCGTGGCGCGCAGCACCGCGTGCGCGTGTTGGCGCGCGCGGGCCGGCAGGATGCGGTGGTACGCGGGGCCGACCAGCGGTGGCGCGTCCTCGCCGGCCGAATCCGCGTCCTCGCGGCCGACGCCCTCCACGAACCACCAGTGCGGCGCGAGCCAGAACCCGCCGCCGGCCGGACCTTTGAATACGCTCGCGCGCTTGAACAACTTTTGCAAACCACGGAACAGTTGCCGCCGCACCGCAATCTCGTCGCGCCGAGTCAGGCGCTCTTTCACCGCACCGGCTTCGAGGTCCGCAACACTCACCTTCAGCGGCCAGCGCGGGTTGAACTCGGTCGCCTCGGAACACGCCCCATCCACCACTTCGATTCCGACTTGTCCGGTTTCGCGCGGCGCGGGCGCGGTGCGAACCGACCAGCCCCACCGTCGCGCGATCCGTGCCGCGTGCCGAACGGCAGCGGCGTCCGCACCGGAGACGTGCAGCGTGGGCAGCGTGCGCCGGGCCGGGTCACCGCTTCGCGCGCCGTAGAGCTTCACCACGACCACACACAGCAACCCAGGCATGAGCCACGCGGTCACGGTGCCGATCAGTGCGGTTAAGGGCATCGTGTCGTCGCTTCGCGGTGCGTCGAAGAGGCGCCCGCCGCAGGAGGTGAGGAGCACGTCAAACGCGAGCAGTGTGGTCAGTCCCACAATCACCGCGAGCGCGCGGCGCAGCGGCACGGCATACACCGGCTTGTCGGTCGCGCTTCGCCAGAGGATCGCCGCACCGTCGTTGCCTTTGGGCAGGTACGCGAACCACGCGATCACGGCCACGACGAGGCACAGTACAAGCACCGCGGCCGGCGGCACGACCCACGCGATGGCCGATACGAGCACCGCGTAGCCAACGACGGCCGCGAGTTCGGCCCCGCGGCGATCGGTGTCACCAACCCAGTTCTTCAGACGCTTGTCGAGCACCGCGACCGGGACGAACACGCCGACGAACGTGACCGCGAGCAGCGTGCCCCAGAGCGCGAGCATGAACACGAGGTAGAGCGTGTACGACGAGTAGAACCCTACGACGCGCCAGCCGGTCGGGAACGCGACCCACAACCCCGCCGCGACCGCGCCCCACGCGAAGAGCATCGCGATAACGGCGAACACGACCGGCGGGGTGCGTCGCGGCAGTGGCGGAACGCCGCGCAGGTCGATGCCGTGATCGTAGCGGAGCCACGCCGCGGACTTGACTAACTTTCGCCCAACTGCCGCGAGCCGAACGACCCAGGGCAGCGGTTCGCGCCGGTGCCGCACCGCGACAAGTAGTCCGGCGCCGATGAGGATGAACGCGGCGAGACCGTCGTGGAGGTCTGATGTGGTGTAGCGGCCAGCGATTTCGAGGCCGACGAGGAACACGACGACGGCGAGCGTGAACCAGCTCCCGGCCGGTAGGACGCGCACGTTCCCGCGGAAGACTGAGGTGAGCAACTTCATGAAAGTATTACACCACACAACGGGGCGAGCGTGAACCGTTTCGCTCGACCCTACAACCAGTCGGAGAGGCACTGCCCATTCTAGCATTCCAACTGGAGCAGATTACGACACCGACCGGAAATGTCGGGGGAAGGGTTCAAGTTGCGAACGTGGCGTTGAGGAGCGGGCGCAGTTCGCCCGCGAGGAACACGCTTCCGGTCACGCACACCAGATCGCTGTGGCCTGCGGCGCCGCGGGCCGCGAACCACGCATCTGACGCAGTCGCGTGGACGCTGAACGGCTTCCCCGGCGCGACGGCGGCGAGCGTCGCGGCCAGCTTCTCCGGCGGCACGCATCGCGGGTTGTTCCCGTACTTCGTCAAATGGAAGTGGTCGAAGTAACTCGCCAAGATGCGAAGGATGTCCGCGAACTGCTTGTCCGACGACACCGCGAACACCACCCGTTTTACGCCGATCGCGGGGAACGACTCGCGAAGTGTGGACACCAGCGATTCCGCGCTCGGCACGTTGTGCGCGGTGTCGAGGATGATCACCGGGCGCTCGCGGACCACTTCGACGCGAGCCGGCCACTTCACTTCGGACAGGCCGCGAGCAACTGCGGCAGGGGGGATGTGCATTCCAGTCGAGCGAAGGCGATCGAGGGCCGCGACCGCGACCGCCGCGTTCTGGAGTTGGTGCGCGCCGAGGAGACCTACCCCCCCGGCCCCCCTCCCTGAAGGGAAGGGGGCCGGGGGGGTAGGTTTCTTCACTTCCCACAGCGGCGCCCCCCCCTCTTCGGCCACCTGTCGCACCACCTCGCGCGGGCCGTCCTGCGTCACGCCGCTCACGACCGGCACGCGGCGCTTGATGATGCCGGCTTTCTGATACGCGATCGCTTCCAGCGTGTTCCCGAGTTGCGCGGTGTGGTCGAAGCCGATGTTCGTGATGACCGACACCAGCGGCCGACACACGTTCGTGCTGTCGAACCGACCGCCGAGACCCACTTCCAGAATCGCGATGTCCGACCGCCGGCGCACGAAATGAAGGAAGCCAAGCGCGGTTCCGATCTCGAAGAACGTGGGCGACGGGAACTGCGTTTCCTCTTCCATCGCGCGAACCGCAGGCGCGACTTCCGCCATGCACGATGCGAGTTCGGCGTGCGAAATGGGAACGCCGTTGACTTGCATCCGCTCTTCAACGTGTTCGAGGTGCGGCGACGTGAACAGCCCGACGCGATACCCCGCGGCGCAGAGCACCGACGCGAGCATCGCGCACGTCGAACCTTTCCCCTTCGTGCCGGTGACGTGAACGAGGCGCAACCGGTCCTGCGGGTCGCCGAGCCGACGCAGCAGCGACCGCATCCGCTCCAACTTCAGGTCGAGCGGCCCGGCCGACCGTACCTCGTAGTTGACGCGGGTGTACCAGAAGCGAGTTGCTTCCTCATAAGTCATGAAGAGATGTTTAGTGTTTCGTGTTTGGTGTTTACAGGTTAGCCGCAGCCCTTCGGGGTGCGCGGACGCTCGCCTTCGGCTTGCCGCTAACCTGAAACACCAAACACCAAACACTATCCCTGAACCGGCATGCACACCTGTTCGAGCAGTTTCTCGCACTTCTCCTGAATGATGTCCGCGAGGTTCGGCAGTGGCGTGCCTTCGGGCAGCGACTCGCGCACCGCCGCGAGCCAGCGAGGGAACGCGTACATCTGCGCGAACCCGTCGAGCGACACCGGTTCGAGGCGAGCGTGCCGGCCACGGCGCTCTGTGTCGGCCAGCAGGGTCTTGCTCTTGCCGGTCGTGGTGATGTCGTCTTCGGGGCGAAGCAGCACGAGCAAATCGACCACCGCCGGTTCGGTGTTCAGGACCGCGATCTTCACTTCCAGATCTTTCGGCTTACCGGCGCCCCGAGCGAGAAACAGCCCCAGACCCATGCGCCACGGCTGGCCATCCTTGCACGCCCAGTGCGCGATCGTGACAATGCCGTAAGTTGGGTGTTCGCCGTACGACCACTCGTTGACGACATGCTGAAGCCGCCACGGGCCGACCTTCACGCCATGTTCGTGGCACACACTGAGGAATGCGCCCAAGCCAGCTTGAAGCTCACGCGTCGCGCCGGTGAGCGCGCCTTCGGGTTCGAGCTTCCGCCGTGCCGCGCGCTGTTCCTGTTCCCACAGTTCGACGAGCGCTACGCCGTCCAGTTTCACCACAGCGGCGGCTTGTACGCTCGCTGGTAGCGGCGGCGGAAACGGAACCGCGACCGCCGGCACCTCCGGGGCGGCGATTGCTTGAGGCGAGCGGATGGCGTCGGCCACCAGTTCAATCGCAATAGGCGAAGTGGGCTCTTCTGCGAGCAGGGTGGAATGTTCTTCTAACGGGGGGCTGGCGCCCCCCCCTCGCCCGGAGTCGTCCACCGCAACCGCCATCGGCACGTCGTCCGTCGTCATCATCGGCGCGTCGGCCGGTGTTTCGAACACCTCCACGTGCTTGAACGTCATCGTCGGAAGCGGTGGGGGAAGTTCGTCCTCGTCACGCCCGAGCAACTCCGTGATGCGGCTTACGGGTTCGGTCGAAGGCGCGAACGGCATCTCCGACAGCGCGATCAGTTCCGCGGACACGTCGAACCGCGAAGGGATTTCAGGCGAGCGGGGGTGGGAAGCAGGGGGAGCCCCCTGATTGTCGAGGAGGTCGGGAGCCATCGTCGGTTCGATCAGGGGACTCCCCCTGCTTCCCACCCCCGCTTGCCCCGGAGTGGGGGAATCTTCCGGTCCGTACACGACGTGGTCGAACAGGTGACGGAACTGCTGGAGCATGTCGCGTAGCGTCGGCTCGGTGCGCGCGATGCGCGCGATCTGCTCATCCGCGAACGGGAAGATTTCCGGCACCGGCTCGCCTTGTGGCAGTTCGGCGAGGCACGGCCGCAATCGCGCTTCGACGACACGACGGACGAGGTCCGCCGGCGGCGATTCGAGGCGGATGGCTTTCACTGTGCCGTGCCTCGGAACGTGAACCGGGTTGTTCAGTCGGTCCTGAATGTACCCGTCGAGCGACGGCACGAACCGGTTCCACAATCCGCGTTCGGCGAAGATTAAGAAGCACAGTCCGTCGATCTGGTGCATCACCTGAACGATGCCCGCGAAGAACGCTTCCGCGGTCTTGTGGGCGTCGTCGGTGCGGCGAGCGAGGAGCAGGTCTTCGAGTTGGTCGAACGCCACGACGACCGGCGTCTTTAAGCTGCGGAACACATCCGTCAGTACCTTGAAGAGCGCGAGCACAAGGTCTTGTCGCGTCGGGCGGACGTGGAACTCCAACTCCGCGAAGCCATAGGTGAGGAAGTTCGCGAGGTCCGATTCGTCGCGCATGAGGGCCGCTTTCGCGAACCCCTGAAAGATGTGCCGGCGCATCAGGCCAGTCGCGTTGTGGGCCTCGTTCTTCTGCACGTGCGCGCTGACCAGATCAAATGCCTTCTGTGGCGTTAGCCCGGCGTCGGCAAGCGCCTGCGCGATGGGCGCGGGCATCCTCGCGAAGTTCGAGTAGCCGCTCAGGTTCTCCGCGAGCCACTCGGCTCGCTCGCGCGCTTGTTGCGAACCGAGACCGAGGCGCCGCGCCCACCGGCCGAGGCCTGCGGGCGGGAACAGTTCGACCTTCTCGTCGTCGGTGAGTTCGCGCAGCGCGATCCCGAGTTGCCGGCGCACCAGTTGGTCGCCGACGTAGTCGAGGGGTCGCACGCCTTTCTGCTTTCCGCCACCGAGAAGCGTGTCGATGATCTGGAACAGCAGGTATTCGAGGAAGTCCGAATCGCGCTGGTAGGTGCCCGGCGTGACGAGCAGTTGCCACTGCCCGGTCATGCCGTGCTTGATGCTGTGCAACAGGTGCGTTTTGCCGGCGCCCTTGTTGCCGAGGATCGGCACGACCTCGCTGTGCGTTTGCGGGTCGTAGCGGTACAGGTCGATGATTGCGTGGAGCAGGTCGCGTTCGGCCGCGAATAGTTCGGGCACGTGGAACCTGGCGCACACCTCGTCGTCGGGGTTGCGGGCGAAGTAGTTGCGGAACGGGTTCCCGGCGCGCTTGAGTACGTCACGCGTGCGCCCAGTCAGGGTTTGTTCGGGAACCGGAGTCGTCGCAGTCATGGTGAACCTCCAGTGTTCAACCGCGGAGCGAAGCGTAGTAGGCGATACCGTGGCCGATGAGCAAAGCGTATTGCGGTTCCGGCAGCGCGTAGAGCGGCCCGGTCCACGCGGGGAGCGAAACGGTTCCGTCCGCGTGCAGTTGCCGCAGACAATCGTGGAACGCACCGATCGTGAGCGATTCCGTCAGCGAGAGCGCGCGGAATAACTCCGGGAGCGGGCAGTCCGTGGGGCCGGAGTGGTCCGCGAGGTACGCGACGACCGCCGGTGCGAGGTCGCAAAGCAGACCTACCCCCCAACCCCCTCCCTGCAGGGAGGGGGAGCAAGAGCTTCGCAATTCGGAAGCGTTGAGAGAGTCGTCCGTGTCTGGCCCCCCCCTGCAGGGAGGGGGTTGGGGGGTGGGTTTTTCAATCTTCGCCGCGGTCACACCGGGCAGCACGCGTGTCACCGCGTCCTTCAGCCCTTGCAGGCTGTCGGACATCCGGCGCGCGGTCGAAAGCAGTTCACCGACTTCGCCCTGCCGCGATTCGAGTACGCGAACGAAGTCTTCGAGCACCTGTTTCGGGCTCACGGCCGCGAGCAGGAACTCCCACCCCTTCTCCGAAAGTGCGTAGAGGTCTCGCGGTGTTTTGCCTTTCGCGTCGGTGCCGGTCACGCGCAGCAGGTCGTCCGCGAGACACTTCTGCGCGGCGAGTTTGGCGCTCGCGACATTGGGGAACAACCCGGCATCGGTTTTCCCCGAGTACAGCGGCAGGCCGTTCGGCTCGGCGGCGATGCGACTGAGTGCGTCCAGGATTTGCTGCGTGAGTTTGTCGGCCACGGGTTCCGCTTCCGTGCGGGTAGGCTGAAGGTATTCGCGAAGATGCTACGCGGACCCGGAGTCGCGTTGCAACCCCGACTCGGGCGCGTCATGATGAGGCACGAATTTCAACATGAAGCGAAGGAGAAGGCTCATGACCATTCGGAGAGTGGCCGCGATTACGATTGCGGTGGTGTTGGTGGCGAACGCGAGTGCGTCCGCGGTCGACGAGCCAAAGTTGCCCGACGTGAAGGCGTTCGACAAACTCGTGATCGACACGCTTCGCGCCGTTCACAACACCGGCGCGGACCTTTACAACGAGAAGAAGGACTTCGCGGGCGCGTACCGCATCTACCAGGGCGCGCTCATCACCATCCGGCCGCTACTCGCGCACCGGCCGGACGCGCAGAAGATCATCGACACCGGGTTCGCGGACGCGGACAAGGAAACTGACGTGGCGCGCAAGGCGTTCCTGCTACACGTGGCCATCGAGGCCGTGCGCAAGAACCTGAAGGATGCCGCGAGCTACAAGAAGCCGAGCGGGCTACCCGTCGCGCCGGCACCGAAGGAAGTGAAGCCGAAGTAGCTCGTTGGATTTGTTTCACCCGAAGGGTTGTATCCCACCGCCCAGGGTTGCGATCGCAGAGCCGAGCTTCACCCTGGGCTATTATCTCACGCCCCTTCGGGGCTAATACCAGTACACACAGCGCCCTTGGGATTCTAGGGTTTCATCGGTGTGGGCGGCACCGGCGTACCAGGCGCCGGGGGCACGCCGCCGGCCTGGTTGATGATGTGGTCCACGCCCTCGCGGAACTCGGCCACGCTCGGCGGCCCCTTCAAGTACAAGACCGGTTTGGCCGCGAGCTTCAAGTCGACGAAGAACTTCGGAATCTCCAGATTCATCCGCGCCTCGAACAGTTCCTTCAGAAGCGCCTTCTTCATCGTGTCGTCGAACTGCACCTTGTCGTTCGGCGGGATGATCCGCACCAGTTTCATGCACATGAGGCCCGACTGCGTATCGAACAACTGGCTGATCTCGCCCACCTTGAGGTTGAACAGTACCTTCTCGACCTCGTCGGAGGCGACCACCGAATACCGGCCCACGGGCTTCACCAGCCCGGCTACCGCGGCCAGTGCCGGATCGGCCTGCTGTCGCGCGACTGCGTCGAACTCGGCGTCCCCCTTGCGGGCCTCGGCCCACTGCCTCTGAGCCGTGCGCAGCGTTGGGCCGCCATCGTCCTTGCTCCAGCAAATCACCTTCGCTTCGCGCTGTTCGCCGTAGCGGTTCTCGAACGCCTTTTTCAGGTCGTCATCCGTGATCTTCACGCGGTCCTGACACATCTTGGTCAGGTACAGGCGCGGCTTCACCACGTCCTCGACCCACTCGTACAGCGTCTTGCCGTACTTCGGGAGGATGTGCTTGACGAAGTCGCCCTTGCTGATGCCCAGCCCGCGCATCTCGTCTTCGAGCGCGGCCTGAACCTCGATCGACGTGACGGTGATCTGGCGCCGATGCGCCTCGATCTCGATGATCCGCTTGTTCACGAGCAGTTCGAGCTTCTCGTGCCCGCCGCGGGCGATAAGGAACTCGCCCAGCTCTTCGCGGGTGACCGGCACGTTGCCGTAGATGTACGCGGTGACGCGGCGGTCCACTTCGGCCTTCGGCTGCGCGCCCGGCGGTTGCAGCATCGGCGTGCCCGGCAGCGCAGCCGGTGGTGCCGGGCGCAGCGTGGGTTGAGCCAACGCGCGATCGCCGCTGATGCCGAAGGCGTATCCCGCGGTGGCGACGCCGGCGAACGCCAGCCCGCGTACCAGTCGATTCCGACGGCTCGATGCCATTTTCGTTCCCTCCGGTTAAGTCGGCGTGATCGACGCGGCTTATAACACCGCGCGCCGCTGCCGCAAGGGAACTTGAGCGAAAATTAAAAGAACCTCTCCCCCCAACCCCCTCCCCTAAGAAGGGAGGGGGAGACAGAGAGCGCGGCTGGCGCCGTGCCTTCTGAGTCCGCGAGCACAGCGAGCGGTACCCCCCTCCCTTCTTAGGGGAGGGGGCGGCGGGTAGGTTTCTTCGCGACCTACTCCCTCTTGAACTTGTCCTTCGCGCCGGCGGCTTCGTAGATGGCCGCAGTGCGGTCGAACGCCTTGTCCTTCGCGTTCTTGCCCACGAGCGTGAGCTTGACGTTCGGTGCGAGCAACCCGAGCGCTTCGGGGATGTCGAGGATGCGCATGATACCGAGGAAATGCGGCCCATCGCGATGCGACGTGGGCGGATCGAGGATGATCACCTCGTTCACGGCCGACGACTCGAACACCGCGGCATACGCGGCGATGATGCCAGCCTGACCGCGGCCGCCGAGCGTCCGCGCCGGTAAACGCGGGTCGCGCGCCATGAGCGGGCGGAACACGTCCCACACGCGATCCGTATCGACCGTTCGGCCGAGCAGAGCGAAGGACCGGGCGACGGTGTTCGGCGGATTCTTGTCGGTCCACCGGAGTGGGCCACCGCCTCGCGGGAACACGGTGTAGAGTGCTTTCACATCCGCAAATCGCGCCGACCAGCGTTTGAACTCCGCGTCCGCGTCGTCGTCGGGATTGAGAACTACCTGGACGAACGGTCCTTTCTTGTCGAAGTCGAATTTCGTCTTCGGCCCCAGCGCTAGCACGATTCCCGCTTCCGTCGTGATTCCTTGGCGACCTTCTCCGAGATCGACGTAGTCCGCCTCGTTACGCGGCAGATCCCTGTTCTTGAACAGTCGCTTGTAAACGCGGTCTTTCAGATCACGCTTCCACTCCGCGAAGGTCTTCTCGGTGGGCAGTTCCACCTTCGCGACCGGCACGAACGTCGCGTCCGCGGTCGCGTTGATCGCGTCCTTCGGGATGTCCTTGTCCTCCGGGAACACGCGCAGTTCCTTGCCCTCAATCGCGACGAAATCCGCGTCCTTCACCGGCGTGTTATCGCCCTTCAGGTGTTTGTGGAAGAAACTGAAGATCGCGATTCGCAGGTCCGCGCGGTACGCGTGCCCGCCCTTCGACACGTGCTCATCCACTTGATCCTTCGCCCTGAAGAGGTCGTAACACTTCCGCAACCGCTCGATGATCCGCTTGTTGCCGGACATCGGGAAAATCGGGTCGTTGTCGCTATTCGCGAACAGCAGCGGCTTCGGCGCGAACAGCGCGAGCGCGGTCGTCCATTCCCACTGATAGAGGTTGTGGTAGAACATGCAGTCGCAGTGCCCGTTGATGACCTGATCGGTCACGTAACTCTCCAGATCGCTGACACCGGACACGGGCACCGCGACCTTCACGCGATCGTCCACCGCAATGATCCAGTTGGTGACCGCACCACCGCCGCTGATGCCGGTCACGCCGATCTTTTCGCCATCGACGTAGGGGAGCGAGCGAAGGTGGTCGATGCCGCGGACGCCGTTCCAGCACTCGACGCCGGCCGGTGTGTAGCCTCGGCTGTGCCACCACCAGCGGTTCAGGTTGTATGTGCCGTGGTGTTTCCCCGCGATCTCGCCGAGTTGCAGCGTGTCCACCACCAAACAAACGTAACCGTTTGAAGCGAACCACATCCCGTGGTCCTGGAACGCGGTCTTGTTGCCGTCGCGCCCCTTGTTGGAATGGCCGCACACGTAAAGGATCGCGGGGAGCTTCGCGTCCTTCGCGATCGTCTTCGGTTTGTACAGGTTCGCGGTGACGTACAGTCCCGGGTTGCTCTGGTAGTGCAGGTTCTCGATAACCACATCGCCGCGGTTCAGCGTGCCGGTCACGGTCGCCTTCAGCGGCGTGCGTGTCATCTTCATCATCAGCGGGTCGATGCCGAGCATGTCGAGGAACTCGCCCTTCAACCGCTCGCGCGCCTTCTCCCACTCGGCTTTCGTGGTGGCGCCGTCGAGGAACTTCGCGGAGACGCGCTTGGTTTCGGCGGCGAGGTATTTGCGAATCATCTCATCGGCCGAAGGCGGATCGGCACTCCAGGCGAGCGGGGGGCGTAAGCCCCCTGATAGAGCAGCAACAGCGGAGGCGCGGAAGAGGTCGCGGCGGTTCATGGTGTGCCGTCTGGGTGAGAGGATGGGGAGGGTAAGCCGCTCGCGAAGCCGCAAGCGGCTTACCTGTGGCTACTTCGCCTTCACGCGCTTGAAAACCATCACCTTGTCCTCGATCTCGTCGTTGATGATGAACGACGTCTTGTTGAGCAGGCAGATGCGGCTCTTGTCGTTCTTGGTGCCGTCCGGGCCGGTGAGCGTGAGCGTGTCCTTGTCCACCTTGTAGCCGCCGTTCGCGGTCACTTCCCGGCCGTCCACCTTCGCGCTCAGTTTCATCTTGCCGTCCTTCGTGAACTCCAACTTCGTGCCGACGGGCACGTCCTTCGCGTCGCTGTACACGATCTCCCAGGTTCCGACGATGAGTTCCTTGTTGTCGTCGGCCGCGTGCCCGGCGCACGCGGTCGCGAGCAGCCCGACCGCCGCGAGTGCAACCGCGACCGCACGCATGACACCGCCTCCCTCAGTTGGGCAAATCCACGTCTGGCTCACGTTCCCACCCACAACGCGAAGTGTCAATAGCCTATCCTTAACGCAAACCTGAACGCGAGGCGAGGAGAATGCCATGCTCTGGGCGATGCGGTGGGCGATGTGGACGGTGATGCGGCTCGTTCTCTCGATGCGCTACAAGGTGACGGTCGTGGGAACCGAAGAGGTGTTCAAACGCCCCGGGCCGTTCCTCGTCATGCCCAACCATCCGGCCTATGCCGACCCGCCGAACCTCCTCGTGCGGATGTGGTCGATCTTCAAGACGCGCCCGCTGCTGCTCGAAACGAACTTCCAGAACCCGCTCTTCGCGCCGCTCGCGTGGCTGTTGCGCGGCATCCGGATGCCGGACATCACAAGGTCCAGCGAGGAAAGCAAGCAGCGCGCGGAAGAGGCCGTGGGCGAAGTGATCGCGACGCTCCGCGCCGGCGGGAACGTGATCCTCTGGCCCAGCGGCCGGCTCACGCGCGACGGCACCGAGCGCCTCGGCGGGGCGCGCACCGCGGCCGACGTGCTCGCCGCTGTGCCGAACGTGACCGTGGTTCTCGCCCGCACGCGCGGTCTGTGGGGCAGCATGTACAGTTGGGCCGACGGCAAGCCGTCGCTCATGCACGGCTTCTTGCGCGGGCTGTGGCTCTGGGCCGCGAACCTCTTCGTCTTCGCCCCGCGTCGCCGCGTCACGGTCACGCTCGAAGCGTTCACCCCCAACCAGCGCCCGGAACCGAAGCGCGACCTGGTGAACAAGTGGCTCGAAGCGTGGTACAACGCGGACACGCCGCGCGAAGCGCCGACGTTCGTGCCGCACCACTTCCTGTTCGGCC
Organism: Singulisphaera sp. GP187; assembly: GCA_945905925.1. Classification (GTDB taxonomy): domain Bacteria; phylum Planctomycetota; class Planctomycetia; order Gemmatales; family Gemmataceae; genus Gemmata. The sequence continues at coordinate 12,954 of CAMDQN010000068.1, read as the reverse complement.
CGCGAACGCACGAGTTCCCGCCGCCGGTCGTGGTGGTGCAGGAGTTCGATCTCTCGAAGGTGAAGCCGGAAACAAAAGCCGCCGTCGCGCACATCGTCGAAGAGAAACTGAAACGCCCGCTCGCGCCCGACGAGAACACCGGCGAAGTAACCTTCAACCAACTCGGGATGGACAGCCTCGACGCGATGGACGTGGCGCTCGCGGTCGAACAGCGGTTCGGGTTCGGCACCGACACCGTGCCCACCACGCTCGGAGGACTGTGGGCGCTCGCCGCGGGACTGGCGCAGAACGCGCCGCCGAAGCCGCCGCCGTCGGGCTGGTTCGACCAATCTTCCGACAACATGCCGCTCACCATTCTCGGTGAAACGATCAGTGCCGCGTTCTTGAATCAGGCCTTCGCGCGGCACAAGCAAGTCGCGGCGGCCGACGACCTCGCGGGCGGAGTGACCTACGAGAAGTTCATCGTCGGCGCGTGGGCAATGTCCGCGAAGTTCCGAAACATCGATGCGCCGAACGTTGGCCTGATGCTCCCCGCTGCGGTCGCGTGCGACCTTGCGTTCCTCGGGCTACACCTCGCGGGCAAACTGCCCGTCATGCTCAACTGGACGACCGGCCCCGGCAACCTCACGCACGCCGCGAAGTTGATGGGCCTCACGCACGTCGTCACGTCGAAGGCGTTCGTCGATCGAACGCGGGTGGAGGTTCCTGGCACGCAATTCGTCTTCCTCGAAGACCTTCGCGCTTCGATGGGCAAACTCGGTTTGCTCCGGCGTTTGCTTTCGGTGCGCGCCTTTGGGGGTGCGGTCAAATCTTCTCTCCTGAAACGCATCCCGAACGATCCGAACCAACCGGCGGTGATCCTGTTTACCAGCGGAAGCGAGAAGGCGCCGAAGGCGGTGCCGCTCACGCACGCGAATATCATCTCCGACCAGCGCGGTTGTCTCGACGCACTCCAACTCGACCGGAACAACTCGGTGCTTGGGTTTCTACCGATGTTCCACAGTTTCGGTCTCACGATCACCGGCCTCTTGCCGCTGTTCGTTGGGGTGCGCGTCGTGCACCACCCGGACCCAACGGACTCCGGCGCGCTCGCGCGCAAGATCGCGACCTACAAGCCCACGCTCGCGGCCGGCACGCCGACGTTCATGAGCTACATCTTCGAGCGCGCAAAACCGGGCGAACTCGACTCGCTCAAGTTCATCGTGGTGGGCGCAGAGAAAGCATCGCCGGCGCTCTTCGCGAAGGCGAAACAAACCGCACCGAACTCCGAGGTGATCGAGGGTTACGGCATCACGGAGTGTTCGCCGGTGGTGTCGGTCACGCGCCCAGGCAAACCGAATCGCGGCACCATCGGGCCGCCGATCACGGGTGTTTCGTTGTGCGTCACCGATCTGGAAACGCACGCGGTGCTTCCGCCGGGGCAGATGGGAATGCTGCACGTCGCGGGGCCGAACGTGTTCCCGGGGTACATCGGGTATGACGGCCCCTTGCCGTTCGTGGAGATCGACGGGAAGAAGTGGTACGTCACCGGCGACCTCGCGGCCGTTGATGAAATGGGCGAAGTGGTGTTCCACGGGCGGTTGAAACGCTTCCTGAAAGCGGGCGGCGAGATGATCTCGCTGCCGGCGCTGGAAGAACCGTTTGCGAAGAAGTACCCGCCGACGGACCTCGGGCCGCGGGTCGCGGTAGAGGGCATCGAAACGCCGGACGGTCGGCGCATCGTGCTGTTCACGACGGAATCGCTCACACTGCGCGACGCGAACGCGATCCTTCAAGGAGAAGGTCACCGCGGCGTGATGCGCCTCGACGACGTGAAGCAGTTGGAGCAACTCCCCGTGCTCGGCACCGGCAAGACGGACTACAAGGTGCTGCGCGCGATGATTACCGACGGGAAGTGAGCAACGGTTGAGAGGAGCCGTGATGAAGAGGTTCTACAGATTCGACGCGGACTCCCGTGAAGGTGAGACTGGGGACTACTTCGTCGAGGTGGTCGATGACCTCATCACCCGGCAGATATTCGTTTTCGGCAATCGGCTTCTGTGGGCTGATGAGCGCACAAGCGGACCAGTGGTACGCGCTGACCGACCAGCCGGAGTGGAATGATTCCGACGAAGCCGCGGAGCCAATTACGGAGCAATACTTCGAGGAGCTTTGGGCAAGGAGCCGTGCGCAATGACACGCCCCCGCGCAGTTCGTCAAGAAACTCATTGAGAAGGTTTGAACAATGACCGCCGCGACCCGAAAAACGCTCGAAAAGGTGCGAGACCTCCTCCACGAAGCCGGGTGGCCGCCCCGCGGTGCCCGGCCGCGCCCGCCGAAGTCTCCGAGCCGGAGTTGTTGCTCAGGAGGAGAACCGGCGCTTCCAGCGATCCGACGAACGGCTCCGGTAAGAGATCGAGGTGAACGACGTGCTTGCTTTTCCGCTTGGGCTTCGCGTTGAACTCCGCGACCGCGTCAGCGTCGGTGGACTGCACGAACGGCTCGCGCTGCAGGAGTTCGTGCCACGGGTTCGGGTTCGCGTCAATCACCCATGCTGAAGAACACGGCGGGCGCGGCGGTCGTGCTTAACGCGTTGATCCGCTCCAGCGCCTTGCGGAACTTCCCGGTCGCGGCGTAGTGCGTCACGATCACCAGCGGCACCGGACCGCCGGCGCCGTCCTCTTCCGCTTCGTGCTGCACTAAACTCGAAATGCTGATCTCCTCGTCCGCCAAGATGCGCGTGATGTCGGCCAACACGCCGGGTTTGTCCACAACCTGCAACCGCAGGTAGAACCGGCTCCGCACTCGCTCCGGCGGTTCCACTGTGAACCCGCGACCCTCGCGGCTCCACAACTTCGCTGCCGCGAACGTCCGCTGCGCTCGCCCCACGCCCAAATCGATCAGGTCCGCGACCACCGAACTTGCGGTCGGCATCTGGCCGGCGCCCGGTCCCTGGTACAACGTCTCGCCCACGATATCGCCGTACACCAACACCGCGTTGTACGCACCGCGCACCTGTGCAAGCAAATCCGTGTGGCGCAGCAGAACCGGGGCGACGTGCAGCGCCACCGTCGGCGGGCCGCCGTTCGCGTGGGCCGCGCTCGCCGCACCGCCGCGACTCAACTTCGCCCCGTTCGTGCTGTGGGTGTGGCCCCCGGTCCACGCTTCCGCGAGCAGTTTGATCGTGTAGCCGAGTTCATTCGCAAACCGGATGTCCATCGCGTCGATGGTGTCGATCCCCTGGCGCGCGATTTCGTGTGGCTTCGCGGCCACCCCGAACGAAATCTGCGCCAGGATCGCCAACTTGTGCGCCGCGTCACTGCCGTCCACATCGAGCGTCGGGTCGGCTTCCGCGTACCCCAGGCGCTGCGCTTCCGCGAGCGCCCGCGAGTAGCTCATCCCGTGTTCGGCCATCGCGGTCAGAATGAAGTTCGATGTGCCGTTCAGAATCGCCTGAATCGCGGTCACTTGGTTCGCCGCCAGGCTCTCACCAAGAGCGCGAATCACGGGCACGCCGCCGGCCACGGCCGCTTCAAAGCACACGGTGCGTTCGGCCTTGCGCGCGGCCTCGAACACCTCCGCGCCCGCGTCCGCGAGCAGCGCCTTGTTCGCGGTCACGACGTGCTTGCCGGCCGCGAGCGAATCGAGCACGACCTTCTTCGCGACGCCGAGTCCGCCCACGAGTTCGACGACGATGTGAACGTTCGGGTCGCGGATCGCCGCTTCGATGTCGGTGGAAATGATCTCGCGCGGGATGAGTGGGTCGCGCGGTTTCGCGGGGTCGTTCACGACCACCCGCCGCAACGCGAGCGGGCGCCCGGCGCGCCGGGCGACGCGGTCCGCGTGCGCAAGTAGCACGTGCGCCACCCCACCGCCCACAGTGCCGCACCCGACGAGGGCAATGTTGATCGTGTCGCCGTTCATGTCTCCAGACTCCGTGGTGTGAGCCTATTATCGCGGGGCGCCGATAGGCGGCCACTTTTGAAAGTCTCAAGTCGTAAAGTCTCAAGGCGAAGACACTCGTTGTTGAGGTCTTCGCCTTGAGACTTTGCGACTTGAGACTGGCTTACTTGCGTCGGAGGCGGCCCAGCAGGAGGCACCCAAAGCCCATGCCCGCGAGCACCAGACCCGGAGGAGCCGGTACCGCGCCCGGGGGCGGGGGCGGCGGGCAAATGATGCCGGCGATATCCTTGTCGCTCGACCCGTCAGTAAACCCGCGGAACCGAACGACGAACCCGGCGGTGTAGTTGCTACTCGTGGCGGCCAACAGGTTCGCGGCCGACAGGTTGGTCAGGTTATAGCCGGACACCACGAATGTGAACGTGCCCGTTTCGCCGATCGCCAAGCCATCCTGCGGCATCCCGCCGCCGAGCCAGTCCCCACCCACGGCGGCACCGATGTCAAAGTTGCCATACGGCGAGGTCGAGACGGTGTTGGTGAAAGTCGGCGCACCCAGCAGGGTGAATGCTTGCCCCGTCGGTGGAGAGTAGGTGGTGGTGTATGAGGTGACACCGCTGATGTTGCCCTTCGAGGCCGTGTTCGGATCGTTGAACGCGAACCCGGTGAGGTACCCACCGTTCGACAGGGGCGTGCTGATGTTCGTGAGTTTGACCTCGATGACCGCCGAGGTGGTAGTCTGGCTCCTCACTTCGACCGACCCGCTGAACTGGCCAGGGACTGTGTTTTCGCCGATGTACACGATGTCCGCACGGGCAGACCCGGCCGAAGCGAGCAGGGCGAACCCCGCGACCGCCACAACATGTGAGCGGATAAGGCTAATGGGGCGGGACGACATGGCTGAAACTCCTCGGTGTGAATCGGTGACCGGCGTGGAGGGCCGGTTGATACCGATAGTACTGATAGAGCCGATTCTTCCCGCTCTCCAGAACAGCACATGTGATGCCATCCCGATCACGATTTCGGCTCGACCAACCGAGCAACGGCACAACACACGCGACAACAAGGATTTATTAGGGTGACGCGGGACGGGACGGGCGCTGGCTGTCTCGAGTTTACCGTTCTGCCGGTTTGCGCAGCGCGTACAGAGTCTTACAGTTGCGGGGGCTGAGTACAGTTGGGAGAAGTGTGTGACGTATCGTATCGATTACTCTGCCGCCTGAAATCCGCTCCGCGAACCCGTGTGACCGGACGCAGGTTAATCCATCTTCCCCTACAATCGCTTCGTGTGGGAAGGCCACCGGCGCGGGCCGGACCAGGAGACCGCGTTGCCCACGACGATTCACATCCCAGAGTTCGCGCTCGTGCTGATGGTTGGCCCGTCGGGGTCCGGTAAGTCCACGTTCGCCCGCAAACATTTCAAGCCGACCGAAATCCTCTCCTCTGACTTCTTCCGCGGACTGCTCTGCGACGACGAGATGAATCAGGCCGCGTCGTCCGACGCGTTCGAGGTGCTGCACCTGATTTGCGGGAAGCGGCTCGAACGCGGCAAGCTCACGGTGATCGACGCGACCAACGTTCGCTCGGAATCGCGTAAACCGTTCCTGGAGATGGCGCGGAAGTACCACGCGCAGACGGTCGCGGTGGTGTTCAACTTCGCGGCGGAGTTCTGCCACGAGCGGAACCAGAAGCGCGCCGCGGAGCGCCCGTTCGGCCCACACGTGACCCTGCGCCACGCCGAAGAACTGCGGCGCTCGCTGGCCCGGCTCAACGAAGAGGGCTTCCGCCGCGTTCACGTCCTCAACAGCGAGGAAGAAGTTGGTGCGGTCACGTTCGAGCGCTACCGGCTCCCGGTGAACAAGCAAGAGGAACGCGGCCCGTTCGACATCATCGGCGACGTTCACGGCTGCCTGAACGAACTGCTCGCGCTGCTCGCGAAACTCGGCTACACGCTGACGAAAGAACAGTGCTGGAAGGTAACGCCGCCAGAGGGGCGGCGGTTGGTGTTCGTGGGCGACCTGTGCGATCGCGGACCGGACACGCCCGGCGTCTACCGCCTGGTAATGAACGCGGTCGCACGCGGGGTCGCGTTCTGCGTACTCGGCAACCACGAAGACAAACTGCTGCGATGGTTCAAAGATCCGGCGCGCGTGAAGTTGAGTCACGGCCTCGCGCAGTCGGTGGAGCAGTTCGAGAAGGAACCGCCGGAGTTGCGCGCTCGCGCTCAGGAGTTTATCACGAAACTGCCGTCGCACCTGGTTCTCGACGCCGGACGGCTCGTGGTGGCGCACGCGGGGTTGACCGCGGACATGCACGGACGCGTGTCCGGGAAGGTGCGCGCGTTCGCGACCTACGGCGACACGACCGGCAAGAGCGACGAGTTCGGCCTACCGGTGCGCCTGAACTGGTCCGAGAACTACCGCGCGCGTGCGAACGTGGTGTACGGCCACGTGCCGACGCTCACGCCGGAGTGGGTGAACCGGTGTATCTGCATCGACACGGGGTGCGTGTTCGGCGGCGCGCTGACCGCGCTTCGCTACCCGGAGCAGGAGTTGGTGAGCGTGCCCGCAGAGAGGCAGTATGCGGAGCCGAAACGCCCGCTAGGGGGGGCGGAATCTCTCCCCCCAACCCCCCTCCCCTAAGAAGGGAGGGGGGAGAGTTTGAAGCCGCTTGCGGCTTCGCGAGCGCCCCCTGGCGCGCCGGGCGAAGCCGCAAGCGGCGGAGCTTCTCCCTTCTTAGGAGAGGGGGTTGGGGGGAAAGTTGGAGCGCTTTGCCAGGCGCGGCACTGCGCGAAGTCCATGAGTGCGTGTTCGCGGTGCTGGCGCTGGAGAGCGAACCGATCGACCCACGGCTGTGACGTGGGTTGCGGGCCCGGCTACTTCGTGAGCGTGAGTTCCCAGTTCTTCTCGTTCTTGCCCGGTTTCACGTCGAACGTGAGTTCGGTCTTGTTGTGGTATTTCGCGGGCAGCACCTCGGCGAGAGTCTCCTGAACCGGGCTGTCCGGGGTGTTGTACAGTTTCCGCTTTCCGATCACCTTCGGCACGCGGATTTGAACCTTCGCGGTGCCAAGCGGCACCTTTGCTGAGTATTGTCCGTTGACGATCTCGCAACCGGCGGTCGGGCCTTTCCCGTCGGCGGGGATGAACGCCACCGACCCTTTCGCGGCCGGCGTGCCATCGACCGAAACGGTCCCGCTGACATCGGCCATCTCGGCGTCACCGCCGCACCCGGCCAGAATAGCCAGTGCGGCGGCGAGAGCGGCAACCCGCCCGGCGTATCGTATTCGCATCGCGTTTCTCCGGGTGGTGTCAGTCGTTGGTAACAACTTCGCCACCGTTCATGGTGCCCAGTGGCTGCCAGGTGGAGAGCGGGATCGAGTTCCGGTAGAACCGGATGCTGCCGTCGCACAGCGCGGCGTTCACCCCGCCGCTGTGTCGACTGCGGGCCGCGTTTTGTTGCGCGGTGCCCACCGCGGCGGGCATCAGGGGATCGCCCGTCGTCTGGAACCACCCGTTGAGGATGAGGTCCGGGGAGGTGGTGTTCGGGGTGAGTGTCGTGTGGAACCGGAAGATGCCGTCGTCATTGTGGATGTCGCCGCGCCAGTCGTTGTCGTCCGGGCTTCGCGCCATCAGGGTCTCTGACATCATCAGCGTGCTGGAGGTTCCGTCGGTGATGGACGCGATCTTGACAGCGCCGGGTGTACTCCGGCTGCCGCCGATGTGGAAGAACGGCGAGGTCGCGGCCGGCGGGGCGGTGTCGTAGGTCGCGTTCCCCCAGTTCACCGCGTAGTTCCCGCGGATCCGCTGGTAGGTGCCGACGTTCTGCTCGGGTCTCCCGTTGTCGCTCGGGCAGAAATAAATCGGAACCTTCTGGCCGCACAGTCCGTTCATCGTGCCGGCGACCGTGCCGGGTGGGTTGTAGAATTGCTCGTTGAGGTTGTTCTGCGTAGCCAGCGCGGTTTGCTCGACGTAGGGCCACAGGTACATGACCCACGTCTGCCGCGGGTTGTTGCGGGCGCCGAACGGGAACTGCCCGGTCGCGTCGTGCATTCCGTGCATGGCCAGCCCCCACTGCTTGAGGTGGTTCTGGCACTTCATGCGTGCGGCGGCCTCTCGCACCTTCTGTACCGCGGGCAGCAGTAACCCGATCAAGATGGCGATGATGGCGATGACGACGAGCAATTCAATGAGTGTGAATGCCCGCCGACGCGGGGGCGGTAACCGCATGACAATACCTCGGAAATGGAAGTTTGATTGAGAACGCAAATAGCGAACGACAATGAAACCAACTCACCCAACGATACCCCGCGGCTCGTGCTGGGGGCAAGACACAAATGAACAATCTGTTAACGGGCGTGGGCGGTACCGACCCGCGAAGCCGCAAGCGGCAAACACTTTCCGCCGCTTGCGGCTTCGCGGGTCGCCTCAATCACATCGCCATCGTGACGGTCTTCACTTCGGTGTAGTGTTGCAGTGCGTACTGCCCCAACTCGCGGCCCACGCCCGACATCTTGAATCCACCAAAGGGCGCGCCCGCGTCGAACACGTCGTAGCAGTTCACCCAAACGGTGCCGGCCCGCAGACCGTTCGCCAACCGCAGCGCCTTCTTCACGTCCTTCGTCCACACGGCCGCCGCCAGACCGTAGTGCGTGCGGTTGCCACGCGCGATCACCTCGTCCGCGTCTTTGAATTTCAAGATGCTCATCACTGGCCCGAAGATTTCCTCTTGCGCGATTTTCATGTCATCCTTCACGTCCGCGAACACGGTCGGTTGGATGAAGTAGCCCTTGTCGCCGACGCGCCCGCCGCCGACCAGCATCTTCGCGCCGTCTTTCTGACCCGCCGCGATGTAACTCAACACGCGATCGAACTGTTCCTGCGACACCTGGGGACCTTGCTCCGTCTCCGTGCTGAACGGGTCGCCGACCTTGCGCCCCTTTGCTTTCTCCACGATCTTGTGGACGAACGCGTCGTAAGCGGATTCCTGCACGAATAGCCGACTGCCGGCGCAGCAGCACTGTCCCTGGTTGAAGAACAGCCCGAAGTACGCACCTTCGACCGCCGCGTCGAGGTCCGCGTCCGCGAAGACGATGTTCGGTGACTTGCCGCCGAGTTCGAGCGAGACTCGCTTGAGATTGGACTGCGCCGCGGCGGTCATCACGATTTTGCCGGTGCCGGTTTCGCCGGTGAACGCGATCTTGTCCACGTCCATGTGCCCGGACAGCGCCGCGCCCGCGGTGGGGCCGTAACCCGGCACGACGTTAATCACGCCGTCGGGGAAGCCTACTTCCTGTGCGAGTTGTGCGACGCGAAGCGCCGTGAGCGGCGTCTGTTCCGCCGGTTTGAGCACGACGGTGTTACCGCACGCCAGCGCCGGTCCCCACTTCCACGCCTGCATGAGCAGCGGGAAGTTCCACGGGATGATCTGGCCGACGACGCCGAGCGGTTCGTGCCGGGTGTAGCAGAAGTACGGGCCGTTGATGGGGACCGTCTGACCGAACACCTTGTCGGCCCAGCCCGCGTAGTAGCGATAGCACGCAATGGTGAGCGGCAAGTCGGCGGCGAGCGCGTCGTTGATGGGCTTGCCGTTGTCGAGCGATTCGAGGGCCGCGAGTTCCGTTTTGTGCGTGTCGAGTTTGTCCGCGAGCCGGTACAGCAGGAGTCCGCGTTCGGCCGGGGTCATGCGTGCCCACGGCCCGTCCTCGAACGCCACGCGTGCGGCCTTCACCGCGAGGTCCACATCTGCCTTGTCGCCTTCCGCGACGTTGCAGATGACCGAGCCGTCGGTGGGGTCGGTGGTGGCGAACGTCTTACCGCTGACGCTATGCACCCACTTGCCGCCGATGAGCATTTTCTGATCGGCGACTTTGGGCTTGGCGTGTTGGGGCTTCGCGGTCTGCGCGGGTGCAGTAGCAGTGGCCATGAGAGTGGAACTCCGAGAGAGGAATGACGGCCGTTGATCAGCCGTCATTGTCCCCCGGAGTGAGTACGCGTCAAGCGTCAGTCCCCGTTCTTTCGTCGGCCACTCACCCGACGAACACTCCGAGCGTCAGGTCCGATGCGAGTTCGCTCAGCAGCAAACTCCCGTCCAGGCCGCTGAACCCCTTCACGTGTGAGGGGCCGGTCGTGGTACTGACCAGGATGTCGTCGATGCCGTCCGCGTTCACGTCCCCGGCCTCGACTGTGACACCGCCCAAGAACCCGGCATCGAAGGCCAAGAAACTGAGGGTCTCCTCGCCGCTCGCGCCGTCGAATACCTTCACGTGCGGACCGGCGCCCGGCCCCGCCCCAACCAGGATATCGACGAAGCCGTCTCCGTTCACGTCCCCGGCCCCGACCGTGACACCACCCGTAAACCCGTCGAACACGAAGAAACTCCGGAGTTCTTCGCCAGTCACCCCGTCGAACACCTTCACGTGTCCGCCCGCGGCGCCCAACCCGGCCCCGACGAGGATGTCATCGACGCCGTCTGCGTTCACGTCGCCGGACCTGACCGTGACCCCGCCCGCAAACCCGTCGAACGGGAAGAAACTGCGAATCTCCACGCCGGTCACGCCGTCGAACACCTTCACGTGTCCGCCTGGGGCGCCCGGCCCAGCCCGGAAAAGGGGTTCCTCGAAGTACACATCCGGAAAATCCTCCCTACGACCTCGCCGCGGCGCGCTCCCGACAAGGATGTCATCGACGCCGTCTCCGGTCACGTCCCCGGCATCGACCGTGACGCCGCCGATGAATCCGGCATCGAAGGCGAAGAAACTGCGGATCTCGGCGCCGGTCACGCCGTCGAACACCTTCACGTGTCCGCCTGGGGCGCCCGGTCCGGCCCCGACGATGATGTCGTCGACGCCGTCTCTGTTCACATCCCCAGCCTCGACTGTGACGCCCCCCGCGAACCCGTCGAACGCGAGGAAACTGCGGATCTCCACGCCAGTCACGCCGTCGAACACCTTCACGTGGCCGCCCATGGCGCCTGGCCCCGCCCCGATCAGGATGTCGGGAACGCCGTCTGCGTTCACGTCGCCGGCCGAGGTGGTCGTGCCACCGAGGTAGGCATCGAACGGCTGGATCGCGAACCGGAGCGAACCGTCCGCGTTGAGCACGTTCACCAACGCCGATGTGCCCGGAGTCGTCGATACCGGCGACAGATCGACAGTCGGAGGCGACACCGGCGGAACGTCGTCATCGGTGATGGTGCCGGTGCCGCTGGCGGTCGCGTTGGACGTGTTCGTCACACCGGACAGGTTCAGCGTGAACGTCTCGTTCGGCTCGTCCGTGGTGTCACCGTTGACGGTCACGGCCACAGTCGTGCTCAGCGAGCCAGCCGCGATCGTGAACGGGGTGCTGGCGATCGCAACGTAGTCGGACCCGGCACTCGCCGACCCGTTCGCCGTGGCGAAGTTCCCCGTGACCGCCTGACCGCTGATCGCGTCCAGGCTGATGGTGAACGTCAGGGTCTGGGTGCCGGTGTTCCCCTCGGTCACGCTCGGCGGGCTGTCCACCGAGATCGCCGGCGGAACGTCGTCGTTGACGATGGTGCCGGTGCCGCTGGCGGTCGCGTTGGACGTGTTCGTCACACCGGACAGGTTCAGCGTGAACGTCTCGTTCGGCTCGTCCGTGGTGTCACCGTTGACGGTCACGTCCACGGTCGTGCTCAGCGAGCCAGCCGCGATCGTGAACGGGGTGCTGGCGATCGCAACGTAGTCGGACCCGGCGGTCGCCGACCCGTTCGCCGTGACCGCCTGACCGCTGACCGTCTGACCGCTGATCGCGTCCAGGCTGATGGTGAACGTCAGGGTCTGGGCGCCGGTGTTCCCCTCGGTCACGCTCGGGCTGTTCACCGAGATCGACGGCGGAACGTCGTCATCGGCGATGGTGCCGGTAGCGGACGCGTCGCTCAGCGTCACCTTCACACCCGTGTTCAGCAACACCGACACCGTGTTCGAACCATAGTTGGCGACGGCGAGGTCGAGGAGTCCGTCCCCGTTCACATCACCCAACGCCACAAAATTGGCGTCGGTGCCGGCGGTGAAACTCTGCTGGGGGGCGAAGGTGGGCGTGGTGGCGCCTGGGACCGTTGTGTTCAGCAGCACCGACACCGTGTTCGAGTTCTGGTTGGCGACGGCGAGGTCGAGCAACCCATCTCCGTTCACGTCGCCAAACGCCACGGCACGGGGGGCGCTGCCGGTGGCGAAGGTCTGCTGGGTGGCGAAGGTGGGCGTGGTGGCGCCCGGGGCCGTCGTGTTCAGCAGCACCGACACCGTGTTCGAACCGGTGTTGGCGACGACGAGGTCGAGGAGCCCGTCCCCGTTCACGTCACCCAACGCCACGGAAAGAGGGCCGTCGCCGGTGGCGAAGTTCTGCCGGGGAGCGAAGGTGGGTGTGGTGGCGCCCGGGGTCGTCGTGTTCAGCAACACCGACACATTGTCCGAACTCAGATTGGCGACGGCGAGGTCGAGGAGTCCGTCCCCGTTCACGTCGCCAAACGCCACGGAAATGGGGCTGCTGCCGGTGGCGAAGGTCTGTTGGGTGGTGAAGGAGAGTGTGGTGGCGCCAGGGGCCGTCGTGTTCAGCAGCACCGACACATCGTTCGAACCGGTGTTGGCGACGACGAGGTCGAGGAGCCCGTCCCCGTTCACGTCACCCAACGCCACGGAACGTGGGCTGTTGCCGGTGGCGAAGGTCTGCTGGGCGGCGAAACTGGGTGCGGTGGCGCCCGGGGCCGTCGTGTTCAGCAGCACCGACACATTGGCCGAACCCTGGTTGGCGACGGCGAGGTCGAGGAGTCCGTCCCCGTTCACGTCCCCCCACCCCACGGAACGGGAGTTGGTGCCGGTGGCGAAGGTCTGTTGGGTAGCGAAACTGGGCGTGGTGGCGCCAGGGGCCGTCGTGTTCAGCAGCACCGACACATCGTTCGAACCTCTGTTGGCGGTGGCTAGTGCCACAACTCGGAAACGGGGTTTCATGAAATCGGGGATTTGTGTATGTCTCCCAAACACCCATTGCGAGGCGAACAGATGCCAGGGACGGCGGCGAAAGTCCGAGTCAGTGAAAAGCAGTTGGTGGTCTTGCAGGAACTCAG